>CAMUPJ010000018.1 GCA_947090725.1 uncultured Clostridia bacterium | reverse complement strand
TGTCCGTCGGCTCCGCAAGCATCGTACGACAATGTGGAATGCGACGGCTATTACGGGTTTACGTCTATGGGAAGCATCAAAATGACCGTTACGAATTTTGCGGTAAAAGAGAACGAGCAAACGGTTTTCGAAGACGATTTTACGCAAAGCGCGTTTATGTTCGACAACATGAAAGTGCCGAACGCAAAATGGGCGGTTACGTATTTCGATTCATCTACGCTTGCCGTGGGGCCTACGGCAGATGTGAAAATCGTTACGGGAAAACAAGACGGCACTATAACCAATGCGCGCGGCATTACGCGCGACGTACGCGTGGATAAGCAATTTGCGTTCTCGGTAGAAGCCGAACTTTCGCAAATATCGCTGTCTACCGTGTTCGGTATGGAACTGGGCGGCGGAAAGTTTTTTGCAGGGTTGGAAAAGACAAACGATAAGTCATATCGTGCGGTTACGGTAGCAGATGGCGAAATTACCGAAACGACCGAAGTGGGACAAATAGACGACAACAATACCGTTACGGTTGCGTTTGAAGGATACAGCGACGGAAGAATAAAAATTACAATAGGCGAAGCAACGTATACGCTAAAAGGCGGCGATTTCGGTGGGATATTTAAGCTCGTAACCAAACATGTAGGCGAAAGCGAAACGACTGCGGGATACGTGGTATTCGACGACGCGCGCATGCAAGGCTATTCTTATGATGCGGTTATCGACGCGCAAAATCGCGCTATCAATTTCAAAGGTATGCGCACGTATGAGGAATCGGGCGAAACGCTGTATCAATATTATGTAAATCGAAACGAATGGCTTATGCAGGGGTGTACGAGTCCGTTGTATAAAGCGGGGCAAACAAGGAATTACGTGCAGTTTTCCGAAAGCGACGTGAACATGCTGTTTGGCCCCAAGCAAAAATACAGCGAATATATTTGCCGTTTTACCGTTACCGTAACCGACGATACGGCGAAAAACGAAACCGCTATGTTGTTCTCTTTCGGGAGGCAAACGCTTTCGGGCGCGGCTTGGAGTAATCCGTATATTGTATTTACCAAAAAAACGCGCGGTATGGAGATTGCGGGCGGCGGCGGTGTGTCGGGCAAAACCGTTATGGGCGATGTTTCTTTTTGGAACAACAGAGACGAAGAAAACAATTTGATAGCGTATAACGTAATGCTTGTAGTGATAGAGGGCGAAATCGAAGTATATTTTGCACCCGTCGGTGCGCCCGCTTCCGAAATGGGTATTTTGCGCGGCACGTTTGCATATAACGACACAAACGGTTACGTTGTAGTGGCGGGGCATAATGCGGCATCGTTCCGTATAAGCAGTTTCTCGGTAAACAATATAAACGCGCAAAACGAGAATGTTGCGCAAAGTTTAACAAAGAGCACCGATGCGCAAGACTTGGGAGAAAGCGTATTGCTTTCGGGCGGCGCCACGGCTACAACCAAAGATAAATTCGGTGACTTTATTATGTACGCTAAAGTCAAATCGGTAGTAAACGGCGCGATTGACGTAATGCTACCGAACGGCGTGGGTATTACGGCATCGGAAGGCGCGGTAATCGGAAAAGGAATCAAAACGATCAGCACGGGAGCGCGCGCAGCTAAAATAATGAGCGGAGAAAGCGGTATTTTATGCGTTCGCGTTCAAAACGGAAATCTTTCGATAGGATATGCCGCTACGAATGAACCTATAAAACTGATTTACGAGCCGGCGGCGGTATTCGAATTACCGCAAGATAGGGCATTCGGCGAACTTACTTTTTCGGTCGGCGACGGATCGGCGGTATTGCTCGATACGGTAAGCGTTCATTCTTTGGACGCCGAGATAGAAATCACAACGCAAGATTACGATCCGAATATCGACGATGATATCGATAAAGTAAAACCCGAATTCGGGGAGAACGAAAACCAAGCGGAAGAAAAGAAAGGTTGTGGCTGCGGTAGCGTTGCGAGTGCGGAAAGCGTTGCGGGTATCGTTTTTGTGTTTGCGGCATTAACTGCCGTAGCGGTGTTGCGTAGAACAAAGAGGGAAGAAAAATGAAAAAAAGTTTTGTAGCGATATTGTTGATTTTGTGTTGCGCGTTTGCGGGTTGTACTGCGGGCGGTAAAACGAACGGAAAAACCGAGCGGGAAAAAATTCCTACAACTACCGACGTTTTAACGATAGACCAAAATAAATATATGTTCGGATTGAGCGAATTGTCGTCGGAAATGAACGGCGGCGTAGATGTAGAGGTCGACAACGATTTCATTATCGGAAACGTCAAAGCACTCGGCGTAAAGAGTATGCGCGTGTGGATGCATTTGCACAATATTATTCGCAGAGCGCCCGATTCGGACGAAATCAGTATTTTGCAAGGAACGGCGAATATTTATCACGAATATTTTGCACGGCTCAAAGAAGCGGGCGTTGAACGTATTTTAGTTATGAACCACGCGTTTATATATCCGGTAGGGTGCCACAATTCCGACGTGCAATGTGTGCCGCACCCGACCGATGACCGCGAAATGTACGTTCGGTTTTTGAAACTATACGGCGACTGTTACGAATTGCTTGCTACCGAATTTCCGGAAATAACCTATTGGGAACCTGGCAACGAATTCGATATGGTAGACGGTACGTTTTTGCACCCGATCGGTTGGGTGAAAGGAAGCTCCAACGTATTTACCGAGAGCGAAGCGGCAAGAATTACCGCCGACCTTTGTTGGTACGCCAATCGCGGGTTGCAAAAGGTAGACAAAAAGAACGTAACGGTGTTTCCCGGTATGACGATGTCGCCCAGCACTGCTCTTTATTTGGAAGAAACGTATCGGTGGATAGAATCCAAAAAGATTCCCACGGGCGAAGAGTATTCGGATACGAATTCATGGAATTATTTTCAAATTTGCGCATGGCATCCCTATCCGGATTACAGAGGCGTAGCGGCTGCGGCGGATACATGCGAAGATTTGCATGACGTGATGGTAGAACACGGCGACGGCGATAAAAAAGTTTGGATTACCGAAACGGGATTCAGCGAAGATAGGTTCTCTTACGATCAAGAACGTATCGATAGGCTGTATAAGGATTTATTGGATATAACAAAAAGCAGACTAAAATTCGTAGAAACTCTGTTTTTGTTCCGTATGACCGACTGCTATACTACGCCGATCAGCGATTACGAAGACCATTTCGGGTTGTTTTATGCGCCCGGCGATTCGGTAAATAAGGGTAAGCCGAAGCCGTATACCGAAACGATATACAAATGGTTCTACGGCGAAAATGCGGATACGTCGGGTCTGTATTGGTATTCTGCGGCGCAAGAAGAATAGACAACGGAAAATACAAGAAAATGTTGCGGGTGCATTGCAATGCGGTAATGCGCCCGTGACTGTATTCTAAGCGGAAGGGAAATTTATGGCTATCGAAAATAAAGAAAAACAAAGCGTAGAGGAAATATTTGCAAATCCGCCCGCAGAATATCGCGGCGCGCCTTTTTGGGCGTGGAATACCGATTTGAAAGAAGACGTATTGTTGTGGCAAATAGACCGATTGAAAGAAATGGGTTTCGGCGGCTTTTTTATGCACACGCGAAGCGGCATGAGTACCGAGTATTTGGGAAAGGAATTTATGCGTCTTGTGCGCGCTTGCAACCAACGCGCTCGTAAAAACGGAATGCTTTCATATTTGTACGATGAAGACCGTTGGCCGAGTGGAGCCGCAGGCGGCTACGTAACGCAACACAAAGAGTTTCGGCAAAAGATGCTTGTGATTTCGCGCACTGCGCCCGAAGATATGCGGAGATTGCACGCAAGCGATGAGCGAGAACCCGAGTTTCTTGTCGTCTACGATATATTGTTCGATGCGCAAGGAAAAATCAAGACGTATGCCGTAGTTGCCGATAACGAAAAACCGAACGGAGAAAAATGGTATGCGTATATGTTGCTTGCCGAAAAGTCGGGTATATTTAATGGATATACGTATCTCGACACTATGAATGCTACGGCGGTGGAAAAGTTTATAGAGGTGACGCACGAAGCGTATAAGCGTGAACTCGGTGATGAATTCGGCAAATCCGTTCCCGCGATTTTTACCGATGAGCCGAGCTATTACACAATGACGTTCAAACAGTACGCGCGCGACGGAAAAGACGTTGCGTATCCGTGGACGCAAGCATTTCGTTCTTCTTTCGAACAACAGTACGGATACGATATCGTTGCGCGTATGCCCGAAGTGGTTTGGGATAAAAACGACGGAACGCCCCATACCGCGCGGTATCATTTTTTTGCGCACGCAACCGAATTATTCGCCGTGAATTTCAGCGATAAAATCGGTAAATGGTGCAATGAAAACGGCATTGCCTTTACGGGGCATTATATGGAAGAGCCGTGGCTACTCTCGCAAATGCGGGCAATAGGCGAAGCAATGCGGCACTATCGTACATTTGAAATCCCCGGTATCGATATGCTGTGTAACCGTAAAGAATTCACTACGGCAAAGCAAGCGCAGTCGGCGGCGCATCAGTACGGCAGAAACGAAATGATGAGCGAAGAATACGGCGTAACAGGCTGGGACTACGATTTTCGCGGACACAAATTTCAAGGCGATTGGCAGGCGGCGCTCGGCGTAACGCTCCGCGTTCCGCATTTGTCTTGGGTGAGTATGCGAGGTTCGGCAAAACGCGACTATCCCGCAAGCATAAGTTATCAATCGGGTTGGTTTACTGAATACGGCTACATCGAAGACCATTTCGCGCGGCTCAATACGGCGCTTACGCGCGGCAAGTCTATGGTAAACGTGGCGGTACTCCATCCGATAGAAAGCGCTTGGCTCATAGGCGGCGTAAGAGAATATACGGCAACCGACATGGAAACGCTCGATACACAGTTTGTGAACATAACGGCGTGGCTGCTTCGCGGACAAATCGACTTCGACTTTTTCAGCGAAAGTCTGTTGCCTGAATTGTATCAAAAAAACCAAAACGGGTTTTGCGTGGGCGAAATGCAATACAAAGCCGTACTTATCCCGCCGATTAAAACCATGCGCTCCACTACGCTTGCCGCGCTCAACGAGTTTGCAGACTGCGGCGGCAAAGTTTTGGTATGCGGAGATTGTCCCGATTGCGTGGACGGAATACTTGATAATGCGGCGCAATCGCTTTGGAATAAGTCAAAAAGAGTCTGATTTTCACAATCGGAAATTTTGGACGCGCTCGGCGACGAACGCGAAATTTCGGTATTTGGCGGTAACGGCGAGCGAAGAAACGATTTGATTTACAATTTGCGGCAAGACGGCGAAAACAAGTGGCTTTTCATCGCGCATTGCGACGATATGACGCGCATGGACGGAAATGACTGCGCTTACGATGAATTACGCATTACCGTAAAAGGTATGTTTACGCCTTCGCTGTATAATACGCTCGATGGTACGATACGGCAAGCGGACTATATTCACGAAAACGGCAATACGGTGATTTTTGCCCCCTGTTATCCGCTCGATTCGTTTTTGTATTCGCTTGCGCTGAGCAAAGAAAAAACAGAGAAAAGAGTGCCGACAACGCAGACGAAAAAGGTTGCTCAACAAATAGCCGTTCCCGATTTTGTTTCGTATGTTCGCAGTGAGCCTAACGCACTTGTACTCGATATGCCCGAATGGTCGCGCGATGGCGAGCGATTTATGCCGCGCGAAGAAATTTTGCGCATTGACCGCATTGTGCGCTCCGAGTTGGGGTATCCCGCCGCCGACGGGTGCGATGTGCAGCCTTGGCGATTATCTGCTATCGAGCCGTGCGAATTCGTATGGTTGCGTTATACAATTGAAAGTGAAACAGCCGTGCCGTGTATGCTCGGATACGAGTATGCCGATTCGGTGCGGTTTAACGGTAAGGATATTCCCGTTGCAAAAGACGGTTGGTATGTGGATAAAGAAATTTATACGATGCGATTGCCGTCGCTCGTAAAGGGCAAAAACGAATTGCTCGTTCGCGTTCCCGTAAGCGCGCGAATCAGCATGGAGAATCTTTTTTTGCTCGGCGATTTCGGTGTGGAAACTCTCGGCGCACATGCTAAAATTACCGCGCTACCCTCCGTTATCACGTTCGATGCGTTGCGCAAACAGGGTATGCCGTTTTACGGAGCGAATGTTACGTACAAAATTCCTTTTACGTGCGAGGCGGGTGACCTTACAGTTACGACTGATTATTATATCGGCGCGCTTGTAAGCGCACGGTTGGACGGTAACGATGTGGGCAAAATAGTGTTGCCTCCGTATAAGTTGCAAATCGAAAACGTGGCAAAAGGCGAACATATGTTGGAACTCACGCTTTGCGGCACGCGCGGCAATACGTTCGGTACTTTACATTTGACAACGCCGAAAGATTGGAAAGGACCGGATATGTGGTATTCGGGTAACAATATGTGGTCGTATGAATATTGTTTGCACGATATGGGCATTATGAAAAAACCTGAGTTGACATTGGGAAAATAAGGTGTATCGGGATAAAAGTATGAATATTAAAGAATACTTTTTGCGCAATGCGTACAGGGTTTTGAAAAAGCCGATAGGCGAACTGCAATATCCCTTTCTCGATCCCGGTTCGGGATACGAGGGCGATTTATGGGATTGGGATTCCTATTTTACCGCCAAAGCGTTGTGCGCGGCGTTTTCGGTTTGTTCAAACGAGGAAATGCAAACGGCAGGTTGTTCGCGCGAAACGGTGGCGGCGCACGTAAAAGGTTGCGTGCAAAATTTTTTGTCGGCGCAGGAAAGCGATGGGTATATTCCCATTATGCTCTCGGGCAACGGACTGTTTGCGGGATATTTTCACGCCGAGCATGAAAAGGGCGTGCCATTAAATCAGCATAAGCCGTTTTTATGTCAGTCGGCATTGCAGGCGGGGGAATTTGCAAACGATTATGGTTGGATAGACGAAGACAAACTTGCGGCGTATTTACGGTATTACGAAACACGGCAATTCGATGCACGTAGCGAATTGTTTATATGGCAAGACGATATCATGATAGGAATAGACAACAATCCCACCGTGTATTACCGCGCGCCGCGCTCGTCTGCGGATATATACCTCAACAGCTTTATGATTGCCGAATACGACGCTATGGCGCAAATTTTGCGGCAAAAGGGCAAAGACGCTACCCAATTTGAACAAAAGGCGGCGGCATTGCGTACGACTGTCAATAGTCAAATGTGGGACGAAAAAGATGGCATTTACTATTCGCAAGACGTGGGATTTGTTAAAACAGAACGATCGTATAACGGATTTACGTTCCACGAAGGTTTTGCGCCCAAATGGAAAACCGTGCCGCTTAAAATTCGTTTTTTCGGTTGTTTTTTGCCGCTGTATGCAGGTATTTGCAACGATGAGCAAGCCGAACGGTTGTGCGTGCATTTACAGGATGCGGACGTTATGGCGTCATACGGGATTCGCACGCTTGCGCGCAACGAAAAAATGTATAATTTGGAAAAGAGCAACAACCCGTCAAATTGGTTGGGCGCAATTTGGACGGTGGCGAATTATCTTGCGTATAAAGGCTTATTGCGATATAATAAAACCGAATTGGCCGAAGAATTGCGCAATAAAGCTGTTTTACTGTTACAAAAGAGTTTAACGGAGTACGGCGAAATGTTCGAAAGTTATCATCCCGACACGGGAGAGCCGAATCTGTTTCCGGGATTTTTGAGTTGGAATTTATTGGCAATCGATCTTTGCGGAAAATTGCATAGCAACAAAGGAGAAGCGGAATGAAAAGAAAAGATATTCATATCAGAGATCCGTTTGTATTTACGGAAAACGGAATGTATTATTTGCTCGGTACAATCGGCGATGGCTCTTGGGGAAAGGGTAGCGATTTAACGCTGTTTGTTTCATCGGATTTGGAAAACTTCGAACTGAAAAACACCATGGTCACGGATGGTTCGCTTGACTCGTACACCAATATATGGGCGCCGGAACTACACAAATATAGCGGAAGCTATTATTTAATACTTTCCGCTTTTCGGCAAGATAAAGGGCGCGGATGTTTTGTCTATCAATCGGATAGTTTGGAAAAGGACTTTACCGCGCTTACGGGCGAATACGTTACGCCGAACGGTTGGGAGTGTTTGGACGCAACACTGTTCGTATACGAAAACAAACCGTATCTTTGCTTTTCCAACGAGTGGGTGGCGCCCGTTACAAACGACGGCGACGGTAGTCTTTATATGTGTGAACTGAAAGACGATTTAACGGCGCTTGCGGGAGAACCTCAAAAAATCGTAAGCGGAAAATATTGCGGTTTTTCCGTTGAAGTGCATCATGGCGGCAAAAGCGGATATGTTGCGGAAGGTCCGTTTCTCTATGAAGAAAACGGCAAAATCGTATTGCTATGGTCTACCTTTACGCAAAATGGCTATGCGGTTGTAAAAAGCGTGAGCAGTAGCGGCGTTATGGGGGATTATGCTTTTGAAAAATTGTTATACGACCGCGACGGCGGTCACAGTATGAGTTTCGTTGATTTGCAAGGAAAGCGCAATCTTACGTTTCATCAACCGAATCGCACGCCCGAAGAACGTATGCAATACTTTTTATTGGAATAAGAAACACGGAGAGCCTTATGCAACACAACTATAAATACGAAACGTACGAACGGACAGGCGTAGAGCCGCCGCGCAGTTATTATGTGCCGTTTGGAGAGACGCAGGAGTTTGCGTTTACGCACGGCATTTTGGATAGAACGAAAAGCGACAGATTTATATCTTTGGACGGAGAGTGGGAATTCAAGGCGCACGAGGATATTGCGGACGTAGAAGTCGGGGAAGAACTGCCCGATAAAATTCCCGTGCCGAGTTGCGTGCAAATGCACGGGTACGACCAAATTCAGTACATAAACGTACGCTATCCGTTTCCCGTAGACCCGCCGTATATCCGCGTGACAAACCCTGCGTTTCATTATCGCCGCACGTTTGAAATTAAGGATATTTCGCAGAAATATTATCTGAACTTCGAGGGCGTGGATAGCTTTTTCTATGTGTATGTAAACGGTAAACAGATAGGATACAGTCAAATATCCCACGCGACGAGCGAGTGGGATATTAGCGGCTATATAAAAGCGGGTCAAAATACGCTGGACGTTATCGTCTTAAAATGGAGCGCGGGGAGCTATTTGGACTGTCAGGATAAGTTTCGTTTTTCGGGTATTTTTCGTAGCGTGTATCTGCTTGTTCGTCCGCAAGAGCATATCCGCGATTTTAAGATAGAAACAAAGTTACAGGGCAAAGTCGGCGTGCTTACCGTGCGTAACGACGGGGATATTCCGTTTACCGTATTGTTTGAAGATGAAAATAAAACCGTTGCCCCGCAAAAATCGGTGGAATTTACGGTAAAGCAAGTAGAAAAATGGACGGCGGAAAATCCGAAGTTATATGATATCGTTTTATCCGCGAACGGCGAAAAGATTTTACAACGCATGGGCTTCCGCACGAGCATAATTGAGAACGGCGTATATAAGATTAACTGTGAGAAGATTAAATTAAAAGGCGTGAACCGCCATGAGTTTTCGCCTACGGGCGGCGCGACTGTGACGGTAGAAGAAACAATCCGCGACCTTGAACTGATGAAAGCGGCGAACGTCAACGCGATTCGCACGTGCCACTATCCCGATTGCCCCGAGTTTTACGATTTGTGCGACGCGATGGGGTTTTACGTAATGGACGAAGCCGATGTGGAAACGCACGGCATGATAGAACGGCGCGTTGGTTACGGGCGGGAAAATTGGCAGGAATTTGCCGACAGCGGCATAGCGGATAAAGGCGTGACGGATAGGGAAATCACGCTGTACGAGCGCGATAAAAACCGCACGTGCGTAGTTATTTGGTCGCTCGGCAACGAATCGAGCTACGGCAAAATGTTTCATGCGGGCGCGGATTATATTCATGCGCACGATAATCGCCCTATTCATTACGAAAGCGCATGGGAGTTGGCGGATAAGTCGGACTATTATACCAAGCGCATAGATATGGCAAGTCGTATGTATCCGCCGCTCGAATTTTTCAACGAGTTTTTACAAGATAAAAAGGAAACGCGCCCGCTCGTGCTGTGCGAGTTTTCGCACGCAATGGGCAACAGCAACGGCGACTTAAACGACTACTGGAAGATAATTGACTCTAACGACCGCTTTATGGGCGGTTTTGTATGGGAGTGGCGCGACCATGCGATTAAGGCCGAAAAAGGCTACTTATACGGCGGCGACTTCGGGGAGAGCGAACACGACGGTAACTTTTGCGTGGACGGCTTACTCAACCCCGATTGTACGCCCAAAAGCGGTTACTACGAAATGCAGGCGGTATACGGAGGTAAACGGGAAAAGAAATTTGCGCCGCCGAAGTGCGAGCCGATAGAAAAACTTGCGGCGGATAAGCCGCTTGAATACAAGCTCGGCAAAAACGGAGAACTGTTGCAAGTCGGCGATGTAAAATTTTCGGAGCCGCTGAAAATAAATATTTTCCGTGCATATACGGATAACGACCGAAATATCCGTAGCGAATGGCAACGGTACGAGAACGCCGCGCAAATAGCCTATGATATTGCAGAGAACGGAAATACGGTGAAAGTAACGGGCAAAATGCTGAAAGCTTGTTTCGCGCCGATTATGGATTTTGTTCTTACGTATACGTTTTATAACAGTGCGGTAGACGCGGAACTTGACTACAAAGTTGCCGACTACGTTTCGTATTTGCCTCGAATAGGGATTACGTTCGCACTGCCCAAAAGCGCGGCGAACAAATTCACCTATAAAGGGTACGGTCCGCACGAGAGTTATATAGATAAGCATTTGGCAAGTGCATACGGTGAATATACTACGAACGCGGAAAAAGAATACTTCCGATATGTGAAACCGCAAGAAAGCGGAAGTCACTTTGCGAGCACGGAAGTTGTATTCGATAACGGCATAAAAATAACCGCCGCAAAACCGTTTTCGTTTTCGGTGTTGCCGTATTCGGCGACTTCGCTTGCGTGTGCCGCGCACGATTTCGAACTACAAGAAGACGGCAACGTATACGTGAGTTTGGATATAGCCATGAGCGGCGTGGGCACTAACTCCTGCGGACCCGAACTGAAAAACGAGTATCGCGCTCCCAAAGAGGGAAAGAATACATTTCGGATTACAATAAAGTAAAAAACAGAGAGAATATGTAACCAATTATGAAACATGGAGCGGAACAAAAGATACGGGGATTGGTTCTGTATGAAATATTGCAGGAGCAGACGGACGAGAAGAACGGACTGACCGCGCGGGAGATTATAGAGGAGCTTGGTATACGCGGAATATCTGTTGTGCGTAAAACCGTGTATGAAGATATAGCGGTGCTGAACGAGTACGGCTATGAAGTGCTGAGTGAGAAAGAGGGTAAGAGCAACCGCTATTACGTGGTAGACCGTAAGTTCGACCGCACCGAAGTGCAAATACTACTGCAAGCCGTTCGGTCGGCAAGATTTTTGACGGAAAGCAAAACAAAGAAGCTCACGGAGAAACTACTGAAACTATTGGGAAAGACCGAGGCGGAGCAACTGCAAAGCATAACGGCGGCAACGGCAGATAAGTCGAACAACGAGCGAATTTATTACAGCATAGACGCAATCACCACCGCCATAGCCGAGCGTAAACAGCTTTCGTTCTTGTATTTCGATACAGCTCCCAACGGCGAACGAATATACCGCAAAGAAAGGAAGCGATACATAGTAAACCCGCTCGGCATCACGTATAACAAAGAGAATTTGTATTTGGTGTGCTATTCGGAGAAATACGGCAATGCGGTAAACTACCGTGTGGACAGAATGGACGAAGCGAGAGCGGAAGAAACGGAGATACAAGAATTGCCGCAGTATAAAGACTTTAATATGACGGCGTATATGCACGAGCGGTTCGAGATGTACGGCGGCGAAAGCGAAACGGTGGAACTTACCTTTGGGCAAGAATTGGCGGAACTTGCAATAGAACGGTTCGGTGCGGAAAACGTGCATATAACGAATAATATGGCAGTTGTCCGCGCGAAAGTGCAAATAAGCAAGCCGTTTTTCGCTTGGCTTACCACGTTCGAGGGGAGAGCGAAAATACAGTCGCCGCCCAAAGTTAAAGAACGCTACAAAGAGTTTTTGGAAAACACATTAAGAGAGCTAATCGGTAACGTATAAGAAACACAACGAATTGAATTGTGTTTCTTTTTATGTTATACTGACTGCACTGAATATCTTACTGCGCCCGCCCCGGGCAATAAGATATTGGCGACAAGCGTATAGGCGTACTGCGTTCTCGGAAATCCCGACCGAAACAAAGCAGTTGTCTAAATCTACGGGCGTATTGTCGTTAAGGGAGAACGGAGGTATAGAAAGATGGCAAAGAGAACGGAGTTGAAATGCCCGCTTTGCGGCGCGTTGCAGATTCGAGTGAGAGTGTGTAAGGAGGTAGAGATTGTGTGCCATAAGTGTAGTGCATCGTTGCTAATATCCAAAGAGGAAGACGGCGCGTGCGTGGTAAGCGCAAGACCGTCGGAACAAAGTACGGCAGCACAGCAGTAGAAAAATAAGAGAAAAAAGAATAAGGAAAAAGACGTATCCGAAGTTGCGGACAGAGGCAGTAACCAACCGTAAGACCGAACTGCGCGCGCGGATATAAGTTGTAAGAAACAGAAGCTATCCGTAAAAGGAAGTTATCCACGCCTTGCAAGGATTAAACCCCGATAGGGTAATTCTTGCGAGGCTTTTTTATTGCCCCGTTTGCCCGATTTGCGGTTTAGTCCGACCGCGGTCGGGCGTTTTTCATATTACGGCAAATCCGCCCGATTGTGTTTTCAAAAACCAAAAACATAAATCGGAGGATTTTATATATGCAAAAATTCAAAATCAAAGTAATGAGAAAAAGCGGGGATGAGCGGACTGTTACGGTGTACTTGGACGATACTACCGCCGAACTGCTCAAACAAACAGACGATTCGGAACTGTTAGATACTTACTTGCGCGAGGAATATAAGGACAGCCGAAAGGCGCGGCAAGAAGCGTTTTGGAATCGCTCGTTGGATGAAGATTTGGAAAACGGCGTGGACTATGAGGACAAGCATACTTACGGCGATTATTCATTCGACAATATGAACGATGAGCGCTTGCAAGCGGCAATCGAACAGCTAACGCCGCGACAGCAAGAGATACTACGGCTTTTATACATAGAGGGCAGAACACAAAAGGAAATTGCAAAGATTTTACATAGAGCGGAATCGTCAATTTGCGAGAATTTACAGACGATTTACAAACAGCTCAAAGCAATTTTAGAAAAAAACTAAAAAATTTTTCGGCAAACCCGAATTATTGCCCGTTTCAACCGCTTTACAGTGAAGGGGTTTGTTTCAAACACCAAAAAGTATAGAGGTAAGAAAACAAATGGCAGACAGTAAAGTGAAGCAATTCATTCAAAATCTCGGTGCGACGAAACTGACGGAGAATGAAATTGCTATTGTTAAAGCGCATCACGAATACCACAAAGATAGGCAAATACAAATCATCGGCGCATTGCCGCAAAGAGCTGTATTCGTTAAAGTTATTGACCACATCGGGTATTGCGATTCGGTAATAGACGTTTTTTGTTACGAAAACGATTGTTCCGAAGCTTGCTTTATCCGAAACGCAAGCGAACGGCGAGAAATCAATTTTATCAAGAAATGGCTAAAAAATAATTTGTCTGATGGCGAATTGCAAAAGTTGACGGCGGAGGGAAAGATATGATGCAAGAATCGCAAAAAGGTTACTCGCTCAAAAAGCGCAAGTTGAAAGATTGGATATACGATAACGGCAAAACACAGCCGTATGTGGCGCGTAAACTCGGTATAACAAAAACCGAATTGCAACGTAAGCTCAACGAACACGAGCTGTTTGACGAAGAACAGATACGAAGCCTTGTGTATCTTGTGGGAGCGGAAGCGGCGATAGAAATCATATATTTTCCCACGATAAAAGAGAAATACAAGGTGTGGCAAAAGACCTTTGCGCAAAAGAGGTGAAGATACAATGAGCGATATGAAAAGACTGACAAATCGTAACGCACAAGTGGCGGCTATGCTTGCGGACGGCGAACAACTCAAAAACTTTTATAGGTTTATCGCACAAAACCCGCACATCAACTTGCACGACGCTTGCCAGATAGTCATAGAACGCCCGAACGCTACGGTTTGTTTTTCATTCAACGAATGGGCGGCTATGGATAGACGTGTAACAAAGGGAAGAAAAGGTATAGCCTATTACGACAATGACGGATATAAGCAATTCGTTTTCGATGCAAACGATACGCACGGCGACAACCGCTATTCGCGCCCCATACTTCCTATGAAGCGTTTGCTCGGCGGCTTGGACGAACTGAACGGTACGGACTTAACGCAAGACGAGCGGAGCGATTATAGTAAAATACATAAAGGCGTACAGCTTTACTTGCAGGAGCAGGACGCGCTTACGGGCAACAACGAAAGGGATAAGTTGCTTATAGAGGGTATTGCGTATTCGCTATATGCGAAAACGGGATTTCCGAAAAGCGCGGGAATCGCTATGAGCGGCTTGCCGTATTCTTATATTCAAAACGCCGAGTTTGTAAAGGACGTTTATATTCGTGCGGACAGTTTGACGCAGGATATAGAGGAAGCGTATTCGGATGCGCAGAACAAAACGGAAGAAATCAATATCGTAAACGATATTGATGAAGAAGCGGTATCGGACGAGCCTACTGTGCCCGTAGAACATACGGAAGTAATAAAGCCTATCGAACAGACAGAGCAAATTTCCGAAACGCCGAACCGCCCGTTATTGCCGATGTACGAGCAGTATATGAAAGCGCAGAACACAATGCCGAACGCGGTGGTTTTAATTCGCTTGGGCGATTTTTACGAGGTATTCGGCGAGGGTGCAAAAGCCGTAGCCAAAGAACTCGACTTAACGCTTACGGGGCGGGAAGTAGGCTTGCCCGAAAGAGTGCCTATGTGCGGTATGCCGTTTTACGCTGTGGATAGGTATTTGGACAAAATACTTGAATTCAGCGGCGTATTGGTTGTAGAACCGAACGGAGAAGCGAAATATTATCTTTCCCACGCGGAAACGCGCGAGCAATTCGGAACAAAAACAAAAGAGCCGAAGCCCGTATTGACGGAAAATGTGAACGATGAGCCTACATTGTTTGATGACGAACAGTCGGAAACGGAAGATTGGCGTAGCGAGCTTATTGCCGAGCTTGAAGAAACGGACGACGAGCAGTCCGAAGATGACGCCGAGTTTAACGAAAGCGAGGAATCGGACGAAATCGACGAGGATTTTGACGAGAATGAAGTCGAAGAACAAGATGAGTTTGACGAATCGGACGAGCCGACCGAAAGCATGGGCGAACAGCCGAAAGACAAGGTCAAGTCCACGCCGAGGAAAGAAGAAAAGGGTATCAAAGACCGCAAGCGCAAGCCTAAGCCGCAACTGTCTATGTTCGATTTGCTCAACTCGCAGGAACAAACGGCGGAAGAAGCTCTTATCGAACGCCAATTAAAATACGGAAGCGGTGTAGAATACGGCAAATTCCGCATTTGGGACAAATACCAAGAAAACCCGTCGGCAAAGACGTTTGCGAATTTTTTGAAAAAGGAATACGGTTGGGGCGGACACGGTTGTTGGGGCGGCGATGATGAAATGCACGACGCCAAAGGCATTAAAATGTCCGTTCGCGGCGAAAAAGGAGAATACCTTGTTCAAGTTTCGCTCAAATGGCCCGAGGTCGCTATCCGTATAGCCGACCTTATAGACGACGACAACTACTTATCCGAACAAGAAAAGAAACAGTACGTTGCATATAAAGAAGAACAAAACCGCTTACGCGAACAGCGATTGGAGCAGGAACGCCGGAGAAACAATTTTATCGAAAAGATATTGACGGACGAGCCGCGAGAACGAAAAGAACGGATAGCGGAAGCATATCATAATGCCGCAAGTTCGGAAGAATTCATAAATTTTATTAAGGGCGAATACGGAACATATACCACCAAAGAGCTTGACGGACAAAGCATTGTTTTCAACGATTACGGTGTGTTCGTGTCGGAAAGCGGCGATATGGGCGATATATCGAGCAGATATTCGGTAAGTTGGGTAGATGTGGAAAAGAGGTTTGTATCGCTCATCGAATCAAACAGTTATATCGAGCCGTTTCCGCAAACCGAGCAACCGTATTCGGACGCGAAAGAAGATGAAGATTTGGACGCGCTTATCGATGCAAGGTTTTCTCAACCCGTAGTGCATGAATTATCAAACGAAGATCGCGTCACAGCGTTGGTCGATTATATGATAGAAACGGGCACGAGTGAAGCGGAAGAAGGATATAAAACATTTTACATTGATGAATTGCCTGAAACGGAAGAATTTATACGAGAGTATATCGCAGATATTCAAGACGAAATTTATTCGAGCGAAAAAGCAATAGAAATTGATATCGATCTTGAAAAATGCAAAACTATCGGAATCAATTTTTACCTTGATTTTTGCACAAATCTTTCGGATGAAATCATCGAAGAATTTTACGGTGATAATACCGACTTAAACGGCGTGTTAGACCAAAGCGAGCTTGGCGGGGCAAAGACGAGATTTCATAACAACGTAGAAGCAATAAAGCTCGCAAATATGCTGTATGCCGAAAACCGCAACGCTACGGACGCCGAGAAAAAGGTATTGTCACGGTTTGTCGGTTGGGGCGGACTGAGCCAAGCGTTCGACGCGAACAACGAAAGTTGGAAAAAAGAATATGTCGAGCTGAAAGACTTGCTTTCTGCGGAAGATTACGAGCAAGCGCGTTCAAGTACGCTCAACGCCTATTATACGCCGAAAGACGTAATATGCGGTATTTATGCCGCGCTTGACCGTTTCGGCGTGAAAGGCAATAACCGAATCCTTGAACCGTCTATGGGAACGGGCAATTTCTTTGGTTTTATGCCGCAGGAGATAGCGGACGGCAGCAGACTGTACGGCGTGGAATTGGATAATCTTACGGGCAGAATCGCCGCTAAATTGTACCCGCAAGCGAATGTGCAAATTAAAGGCTTCGAGGATACGAGCTTTCCCGATGATAAGTTCGACGTCGTTGTGGGCAACGTGCCGTTCGGCGGTTACGGCGTAGCCGACAGCGCGTATAACCGTTATAATTTCCGTGTCCACGATTACTTTCTCGCCAAGTCCATAGATAAGGTAAAACCGAACGGTATCGTAGCTATCGTTACGAGCAAAGGCACAATGGATAAGCTCAACCCTTTGGCACGAAAATACGTTGCCGAGCGCGCCGAGCTGTTGGGAGCGATACGACTTCCGAACACGGCGTTCAAGCAAACGGCGGGAACGGAAGCCGTTGCGGACATCTTGTTCTTTCGTAAACGCACGGAGCGCATTAACACCGACACGGAAAACATAGAGTGGCTGGGCACGGGCAAGACCGAAGAAGGATACGAGATAAATAATTACTTTATCAACCACCCGGAAATGATACTCGGCACGCTTGCGGAAGAAACGGGACTGTACGGTGGCAAAGACGTAACGGTAAAACCGGACGGACGCGATCTGTCGCTTGCGCTATCGGAAGCAATAAAAAATTTGCCGCAAGGCTTTTATTTGCCCGCCGAAAATCAACCGATTGCAGACGAAAAAGAGGTTGACTACGATATAAAACCTATGTGCTATAAAGCGGAGAGCGGCAGACTGTATATGCGCGTGGGCGACGAAATGGTAGAACAACGCATACCCGCTTTCCCGAAAGACGCATACCAAAGAATTTGCTCAATGATAGCTTTGCGCGAAGAATTACATCACATTTTGGATATCCAAATAAAAGGCTGTTCGGACGAAACCTTGGCGGAAGAACAGGAGCGGCTAAACGGTATGTATGACTCGTTTGTAAGTAAATACGATAAACTGAACAGTCAAACGAACGTAAAACTTTTTAGCGGCGACGGCGACGCGGCATTACTGTTTGCTTGCGAAGACATAGATAAGGAAACAAAGAAAGTAAGCAAAGCGGAAGTTTTCTATAAACGCACAATAAGACCGTATATCGTACCCACGAATACGGACGACCCGTTCGAAGCGTTGCAAATAAGCAAGAACGAGCGCGGCAGAGTGGACATAGCGTATATCGAGGAGCTGACAAACAAGGACTACGATACCGTGCTATACGAGCTTGGCGACAGCGTGTTCCGCAACCCTGTAAAAGTAGCGCCGAACGACAAATATTCGGGTTTTGAAATAGCCGAAGAATACTTGTCGGGCAATGTTGCGAAAAAGCTCAACGATGCCAAATACCATGCCGAACAAAATGCCGAATATAAGCGCAACGTAACGGCGCTCACGCAAGTGCAACCTACGCCGCTCACGGCAAGCGAGATTTCCGTGCGGCTCGGAGCCACTTGGGTGGATAAAGAATATTTCAAAGAGTTTTATTGCGAGCTTATCGGATTATATTGGTGGGAGCGGAGCGACGTACAGCTCTTTTATAACCCGTTCGACAGCAGTTGGCGGTTAGACCAAAAAGACCAAGTGCGCCACAAAACGCAAATGAAGCAAAAGGAAGTGTTCGGAACGCACCGTGCGCCCGCGTATAGGCTGTTTATAGACGCAATGAATATGCGGGCGACTACGATTTACGACACGATAGTGGACGCGGACGGAAACGAGCGCAGGGTACTCAATCAACCCGAAACGATAGCGGCGCGAGAAAAGCAAAACCAAATAAAAGAGCTGTTTGCGAATTGGATATATTCCAAACCAGAACGGCGCGAAGAATTGGAAACAACGTATAATCGGCTGTTTAATCAAATACGTCTGCCGAACTATGACGGAAGCTATCTTAAATTCCCCGAAATGAATCCCGCGATAGAACTCAATCCGCACCAAAATAACGCCGTACACCGCATTATAACAAGTCCCGGCAGTACGCTTTTGCACCATGTTGTAGGAAGCGGCAAGACGTATACTATGGTTGCGTCCATAATGAAAATGCGACAGCTCGGTATCTGCAAAAAAGCCATGGTAGCCGTGCCGAATCATTTGGTGCAGCAATGGGCGGGCGAGTGGCGCAAGCTGTATCCGAACGCCAAAATCCTCGTGGCGACCAAAGAGGATTTGGAAAAGGATAACCGACAGAGATTTGTAAGTAAAGTCGCGTTCGGCGATTGGGACGGAATTATCATCGCGCAGTCGAGCTTTGCCAAGATTCCCGTATCGCAGGAACGGCAGATAGGGAATTTAGTTAAAGAAATAACGCGGATAGAAGAAACGATTCGAGCCGCGTGGGAAGAAAACGGTATGCCGCGCGGCGCGGTCAAGAACTTGGAACGAATCAAAAAGAGTCGCAAAGTTGCGCTCAAAAAACTGATGGACGGCAACAAGAAAGACGACGTGCTTACGTTCGAGAATTTGGGTGTGGACTATCTGTATATAGACGAAGCGCACTACTATAAGAATTTGTTCTTGTTTACGAAGATGAACAACGTGGCTGGCGTATCGAACGCGGCAAGCCAAAGGGCGAGCGATATAAAGCTCAAATGTGAATACTTGCAAGAACTTCACGGTAGCGACAGAGGCGTGGTGTTCGGCACGGGAACGCCTATCAGCAATTCGATGTCGGAAATGTATACGATGCAAAATTACTTGCAACCGCAAGCATTGGCGGCAAGCGGCATCACGTTTTTCGACGGTTGGGCGGCAGACTTCGGCGAAACGATAA
>CAMUPJ010000017.1 GCA_947090725.1 uncultured Clostridia bacterium | reverse complement strand
AAGCGCTTTTGTTCGGATACGAAAACGACGTGGCTTTTTCGGTGGATCGGTATACGCGGCAGAACGGTGACGTACCGGCCGCGCTGTGCGCCCCTGCGGATACCGACAAATACGGGTACGGCATAGACGCAAGCGGTAACCGCATTACCGAAAATACACCCGGATATCATCATATCTCCGCGCCCAACTATGCCGCCGTCAGGATGACGGACGGCAAGCTGAACATAAACGTGATTCAGTCCAAAAGCGAGGCGGAACGGGAGATGGCGGCCCGTTCGCGTACGGCGGGAAGTTTCTATTCGTATTTCGGCACTTGGCAGACGTATTGTATTTACATTATGGGCGGCAATATGACGGTAAGTACAAGCGGCGAACTGAAGACGGTGGATCCCGACGAGTTGCCGGCTATCGTAACCGATGCACCCGGCAACGAAAAAAACGATTCGTCGGTAAATTCGGCCAAATTCAGCGAAAGCGCGTGCATACTCAGCGACGGCGGCACGTTGGATTTCCGATTGGTGGCTTCGGCTACTTCGTATAACGGCAGTGTGGTATCGGTAAGCGAAGGCAACGTGACCATGCGGAACGTGGAGCGCCTTGTAAAGAACGCCACTATGTCGCATGCGGACGACCCGTTCTCCCTCACGGAAGTAGAGGACGTATCGGCGGCGGAGGAAGACGATGGCGGAAAAAAGGCCACCGTGTTTCCGCGCGGGCAGCAGTACAGGGATGCGGCCGTATTTGTGAACGGCGGCAGTCTGGATATATCGTACAGTACCGTAACGGTCAACAAAGATATTCACGGCGAAAACGGCGGCGTAGCAAAGAACCGTACCGACGGGGAGTTCAACACAACTTTCGGTATACTTTCGCGCGGGCGCGGCGATGCGTTGAGTAAACTGTTGGGGCAACATGTGGATATTACCATGCAAGGCGATCACTCCTACGGTGTGTTCGGCACGCGCGGGGAGATAAAGCTTTCGCACGGAACCATTCGGTTGGACAGCGATTATCGGAGCTACGGCATATACGCCGTAAACAAAACGAGTCGTGCCGATAATGTCGTAAAAATAGAATTGGATACTACGATCATCGATTTGGGAAACGCTACGGCGAGCGGTACCTACGTGGGAACTTTGCCCGATCGAACCGATTGGGAAAGCGGTACGTATGACAGCGGCGACGCCGCGTTGAGCGCTGCGCATAAAACGTACAAAATGCGGGCGGCTTCGGTGGGCGTGTATTTGGACTCGTCGGAATACCGCGGCGGTACGGTCACGATGAAGAGCTCCACCATTCAATCGCAGGAAATGGGCGTTGCGGTAAACGGCGGCGACCTGACGTTTTACGGCGGCGGCACCATAGAAGCGTACAATGCCTCGGCCGTATACTTAAACGGCGGCAACATCACGTTTGCCGAAAGCGCTTTGCCGTATTCCGTACGTTGCGAAATCAACCGCAAAGGGAACGGCGCGGACAAAAACGCGGACGGAACGGAAATCGACTGTCGCGTGGACGCCGCCACGGCATTGCTTGCGGGCACGCACGCTTACGAGGTGTATTTGCCGTGGCAGGAAAACAGCGACGGTTCCGCGCCTTCCGCGCCGTACAAAAATCATCACGGCATTTGTGTGGAAGGCGGTAAACTGGAGGCGGAAGGAACGCTGAACGTATGGTTCCGCGGGCTGTACAACGATATTTCGCAATATAAGCGCACCGGCTTGAGCGAGGGCGAGACCAACTATGACAAACTGGTCATCAAAAGTTTTGCGGTAGCCTGCATGGTAGACAGCGACATCAGCGCCGAAAATACGGACGGCGACAATATCCGCATGGCATCCGCGAATATCGTTTCCACCGTGGGCGGCGGCGTCAAAGTGCAAGGCGGGCAGATCACCATGGGCAACGAGAGTAAAGATTTACAGAAGTCCATTACGGTGGAGACGTGCGGCCGCGCCCATTTGTGGAACGACGGGGCAAGCTACAACGGCAACAATTCGTACTATCCCGTGGCGTATGGGTATACGAATTACGCCAGTATAGAGTGGATGTTTTTCCCTAACTTAAGCGGCGGGCATGCGGTGATTTCGCGCGGCGGCAATATCAATATATACAACGGAACATACACTGCGGCGTACAGCAACGGCGTTGCCGCCAGTACCGACGACGTCAATACGCAATCGGCCAAACTGAATATCTACGGCGGCACGTTTGGGGGGAATATGTCGCACGGTTCCGATGCCATCAATATTTATATAGATTACACGAGCCAGTGGGGCGACAGAACCGCTACGGCGTCGGGTGCGTCTGTAACCAAAGGCGGCCCTGCCAGCCATTACGGCTTAAAGGTAATGGGATATGCCGACGTGAACGTATACGGCGGCACGTTTACCGGCAAGAACGGCGGCGCGTTTGTTCGCGGGCGGGAAACGGCCGAGCACGTCGTGCAATATGCGGCTTTGAACGCATACGCGGGTACTTTCGGCACGCCTTCCCAGGCTTTACAGAATGACGGCGCCGACGGCGTGAACGTGTTCGATTACAGCCGCGTGACGTTCGGCGCATATTCCGACGAGGCGTTGAAGGCAAACGGGTACGCGACGAGCGAGGCGCGATACGGTGTGTTGCAAGTGTATGCCAATCTGTTTCCCATAGCTGTAAATCCTTTGCTGGACGGCACGACGACGGACCGCAAGAAAAACGACGTGCTGGTAAACGTGTATTACGGCACGTATTATATCCGCAATACCGACCGTTCCAATCTGGGGCTCGGCGCCATAGACGACAGAATGGATTATGTGGATTTTCATATTTACGGCGTGGGCGTAAACGTGTTCGATCAGCCGCGCCCCGCAGACAAAGACGGAAACCGTTGGGTCAATGCCGTTCGAATCCGCGGCGCCGACGATGCGCCGCACGTATACAAGACTTTGTCTGTCTCTCCGCAATACAATCGCGGCGCATAGCGAAAATTCCCGACGTAGGACCATCGTCCGAAATCGTTTATTATATTCACCCGTGCGGGAGACTCCCGCGGAAAATATTTTTAAGGAGAATGAAAACATGGAAGAAAGAAAGTCTGACAAAAAGAAGCGCGGCATAATCGTTGCCGCCATTCTCATACTGCTTTTGGCGATTCTGGCCTTGTGCGGTACTACCTTTGCGCGTTACATAACGCAAACGAGCAAGCCCACGCAACAGGCTACCGTTGCCAAATGGGGATTTGTGGTAAATGCCAATACCGATAACTTATTCGGCAAAATGTACAATGACAAAACGGTACTCGAAAAAGAGGACGACACCACCAAGGCGGACGTTAAGATCAGCGCAGGAGCGGATGCGGAGGCGCAACTTGTTGCACCCGGCACGAAAGGAGAAATGACGTTCGGCATCGAAGGTTCGGCCGAAGTATTGGCTAAGATCATCGCGGCTATGGATAAGGCGAAAATCTCGGAAGTGTCGTTAAAAGACAATACCGCCGGCGCGACGCTGAATACCAATCCGTATGCGCCTATCGTATGGCAACTGTACACGGGAACCAAAGCGGACGGCGATACAACGGTTACCTATAATTCCACGGCGGAAGCGGGCGTATCTACGCTTGCGCAGGTTGCCGATACAATCAATGCAAATGACGGTATTGTAAAAGAAGCGGGTGAAAAAGTAGCAATCTACTACAAGCTTGCATGGGAATGGAAAATCGAAACGGGCGCGGACGATGATGAAAAAGCGGCGAACAATGTTTACGATACCATTTTGGGCTATGCGGCGCAAGGCGCGGGTACGTACGGCCAATATACCGTTACGGCAATCGACGCGAAGGCGGGAACGTACAGTGTCGTGGATAATAACAACACGACGGATAATACGGACGATGTGACGTATACGGCTACGATCAAAGTGGCGTTTGATCTGAAGTGGGGCGTACAACAGATCCAAAACAGCGAAAGAGCCTAAAAAAATTCTTTGATTCCCGAATCTCCCTGCGGGCGGACGCCTGCGGGGAGAGGAACGGAATCGTAAATTCCGAAAAAACGAACGGACGGAAGCAATGGCACAACAAACGGCAGAGTATAATACCGCTCTTACCGCGCGGGCATTTACGCCCGAAGATAAGTTTTGCCGTGCGCGCAAAGCGCACGTACTTTGCGATGCGTCCGGACGGATTTTGGGGAGTGTATCGGACAATGGCGTATACGATTTATTCGGGAACGAAATCGCGAGCGTAACGGGTGAAGCGCAAGCGGACGCGAACGAAAACGTGCGCATTGTACAATACGCGTCTCAAACGCACAGATATTGTTTGGAAGGCGATGCGCTGTACGACATCGACGGCAAAAAGAAGTATATAGGCAGTATCATACAAAAGGAACGCAATCCGTTTAAGATCATCGTGCTTTCCGCTTTGACGGTTTTACTTACCGTTATCATTGTGTTGCTTGCTTTCATCCAAATGCCGATCGTGAATATACCGCCCGATTCCGAAGACGATATTCTGCCCGTTATCGATATACGCGACAATAACGGAGCATGGGAAGCACAAGGTATTATTGCCGTGTTCGGCGATTCCGTGTGTCCGGGGGATTACGGAGAATACGGATTTATTGTGGGAAATCCGCAAGACGCGGCCATGCAGTACGCATTTTACATCGAGCCGAAATACGGCGGCAACGTGACGGCCGAATTTCCCATAGAATTCCGTTTGCGCATGAACAATTTACCCGTACAATCGGAAGAATGGAAGCGCGTGGACGAACTGCGGTTCGACGCGTTACACATTTTGCCGCAAAGCAGTCAATCGTTCACTTTGGAGTGGCGTTGGCCGTTTACGGCGGGTAAGGACGAGAACGATACGTTGATCGGTGCGGACGGCGGAAAAATTTCCTTGGTATTGCACGTATCGGCACAGATGAGGTGAGTATGCTGGAAAGCGAAGTCGAACAGAGACAAGAAGCGCAGGCGGAGACGCTTGCCACGGGCGTCGCGGGAAAGAAGCCCAAAAAAATATCGGTTCCCGGCATTGTGTTTACGTGTATAGGCGGGGCAATCGTACTGTTTTTGTTTTTTGTGGCCGTAGTGCTTGCCGTAGACAAATTCGTGAAAAAATCGCCCGTGCCTTCGTTTTTCGGTACGTCTACGCTGATCGTTACTACGGGCAGCATGTCCGGCACTATAGAAGACGGCGACATGATTATCGTAAAGCGTGCGGACGAATACAAAGTGGGCGATATTATCACTTTTATGCAGGCCGGCGATTCGGTGCCTACTACGCACCGCATTATCCGCATTACCGACGGGCGCTTTTACACGAAGGGCGACGCCAACAATGCCGAGGATACGCGCCCGCTGGACAAAAGCGAGATCGTGGGCAAGGTGACGGGTACGATTCCGCGCGTAGGATTGTTTTTCCGATGGTTGAAGGACGATTTCGGCTGGATTTACTTGGTGGCGATCGTAGGCGTGATCGTGGGCGGGGTGATTTTGTTGAAACAGTTCCCTGCCAAAAAATCGGTGGTGGTTGCAAATGTGCCGCCTGCGCCGAATGCCGACGCCGAAGAAACCGACGCGGAAAATACGGAAAAAGAGGAAAGCCGATGACGTACGGTGTGGCAAATTGGATGCGCTCGGAGTGGGGTACTTCCGTAAAGGCGGCACTGATTGTGCTGGTGGCGGTGGTTTTGCTCGAGGTGGTGGCGCTTTTGGTTGCGGAGATTTTCGGCAAGAAAAAGGTGCGCTCGGCCGTGCCTGCAACCGAGGAAAAACCCGATGAAACCGCTGCGACGGTTGCGGAGGCAACCGAACCGATCCCCGATACGGTTGCGACGGAAGCGAGTACGGGCGACGAGATCGAACCGGAAGAAACAGCCGTATTTACCGACGGAAAAGACGCCGAGACGGGCATGATGCAAGTGGGCGATACGTACATTAAGGTGCGGTACAATCGTAGTTTTACGGCTATGCTGGTGCAGGCGGATGACGCGCTTAAGGGATATTACAACGACTTGCGCAACGAACTTATGCGTTACGGAATGAAGTCGCGCATCAGTTGGAGTAACGAATCGTGGTACGTGGGGCGCACTACGTATGCCAAGTTTGCCATTCGCGGCAAAACGCTTTCGCTGTATCTGGCGCTCGATCCCGCGGTATACGAAGGTACGAAATACCCTTTCCGCAATGTGTCCGAAACCGCCAAATACCGCGAAGTACCCATGCAGTGCAGAATAAAATCGGACAGAATGACGCGTTGGACGAAAGAACTGATTGCGGCGTTGGCGGAAAAGCACGGGCTTACGCGTACGGATATGCCGGAGCAGAACTTCCGACCCGACTACCGCGACACGACGACGCTTGTAAAAGAGAAGTTGATCAAACTGTACTATTCGACCCATTCCGACAAATCCCGTCAGGAATTGGAGAACGCTGCGGCTGCCGACCTGAAGATCAAGGATAGGGCGCCGCGCGATTTTACCACCAAGCTGATGCGGGCCGACAACCTTACCAAAGCGCGGTACAGCGCCGTTAAAAACGAATTGTTGCGATACGGCATGAAACCCCGCATAAGTACGGCGTACGAATCGTGGTACATAGGGCGCGTCACGTATGCCAAATTTGCCATTCGCGGCAAAACGCTCACTTTGTTTATGGCGCTCGATCCCGCGGAATTCGAGGGAACCAAATACAATTTCCGCAACGTGGGAAATGTGAATAAGTACGAGACCGTGCCTATGCGCGTCAACCTGAAATCCGACCGCTCGGTGCGTTGGGTAAAAGAGCTTTTGTCCGTACTCGCCGAAAAGAAAGAGTGGGCGCGTACCGACCGCGTCGAGGAAGATTACCGATACGTGAAAAAAGTCCGCAAAAAATAATAACGGCGCAAACCGAAAAAACGCTTGACGTTTGGAAAAGCGGGATGTATAATATGATGTAATATCGAGGACAAAGGTGTCGCAATATTTTCTTGCGGCATTTTTTTTATCCCGAGAGGAGGTAACTATGAAAAAGAGTATTTTTGCAGTATTGCTCACGGCGGTTTTGGCGCTGACGGCAATTGGGTTTGCCGCCTGCGGAGATAATGACCGTCAAGAAAGCGAATATACCGTGACTTTTGATGCCGCGGGGGGGGGTACCGTTGCTTCGCAAAAAGTAAAGAGCGGTGAGACGGCTGCCAAGCCGGAGAATCCCACGCGCGGAGATTACATATTCGCGGGTTGGTTTTTGGACGGAGAGGAATACGATTTTACGGCGCCGGTGACGAGCGATATCACACTGACGGCCAAATGGGACGACCCTGCGCCCTCGTCGTACACAGTGACGTTTGACAGCGACGGCGGCAGTGCGGTAGAGAGCAAAACGATAGATGCGGGAGGTGTAGCGGAGAAGCCCGCAAATCCCACGCGCGAAAACTATTATTTCGAGGGATGGTATGAGGGCGACAGCAAGTACGACTTTTCCGCGACGGTAACGAAAAATATTGCGCTTAAGGCGAAATGGTCGCTTGCCGCCGAGGTGGACGCCGCGTTTATGGCGGCGCTCGCAGCGGATTACTCCAATTTTACGTCCGAAAGTACCGTGACGGAAGAAGACGCTTCCCTGACGGACATCTTCAAGCAAACCGATTCGATGGCGTATTGGGATCCCGACAGCGGCATCTACGAGGAGCATCTTGTGATGTTCGGCAGCGACGGCAGAATGCTGGCTATGTACTATCTGCACGGTACCGAGTGGACAAAAAGCAATCTTGTATCGTATGCCGATTTTGTGGTGGCGCTGTATTTGGATGAAATCGAATTGACCGACGTGGAATACAGCGAGGGCGTGTATCACGTGGTGACCGAATCGATCGATTCTGTCGTATATGCGCTTTTCCGCAGCACCGAATCGTATTCCGATTTGGCCATAGAAATCGCCGACGGACGCATCGCAAAACTCAGCGGCACAATCGGAGGCGATATGACGCACGAACAGACTTTCTATGCGTACGGCACCACCGAAATCGACGTACCCGCCGATTTGCCCGAAATTGCGGTTTCTATCCAAACCAATGACCGAGAAGCGGAAGCGGGAGTTGCCATCGATGCGGAAGAGCTTCTCGGGCTTATGTTTACCGTGAAAGTGGAGGGGAAAGCATTTGCAATCACCTCCGATATGGTGGACTTCGGGAGTTTGGATTTCGAGAATCCCGTGGCGGATACGTATACCGTGACGCTGTCTTTCGACTTGTGGGACGGAGTCACGCGTTCCGAAACGGCGACTTTAACCGTAAGAGCCGCACAAGCGGAAGAGACGTTTGCGCAAATTTTCGCAAAAGATTACAGCAATGTAACGATAACGTATAACAATATCGGTTACAAGCATGTGGATAATCTGTACGCGTATGCTACGGGAGGCAAGAATTTCTATATTTACGCAGAAGAGGACGGCACGCTGACGAGATATCAGGAAAGTAAGAGTTATGCGGAAGAAACGGACGTGTGGCTTGCTTTGCCTCGATTGGAAATGTTATTTGCTCTCGATGCCGATTTGTTCGTAAAGCAGGGAGACACCGATATTTACGAAGCAAAAAACAATGTTGCGATTCTGCCCGTTCTGCAAAAGTTTCTTTTAATGAAAACCATGAAAATCAACGAGTTGAGAGACTATTCCGTAAGCTTGGAAGTGAGTCTCGGCAGAATTACAAAGATTTCGTTCAATTACTATTCTTTGGGGGCAAGTGCTTCCGCCACCGCATCCAACGGAACGGTACGCAACGGAGAATTCGCTCTCGGTGATTTCGGAACTACGGAAGTGGAGATTCCCGACGCCGTCAAAGAGGCGCGCGGCATAAATACCGAGACGCAAGTTGCGTATATAGACGAACGGAAGTCGGCCGCTTAAAAAATTCGCTTTTCATTTCTTTCTTTTTTTACGAAAAGGTTCTTGCCTGCAAGAGGCGGGAGCCTTTTTGTTTGCGGCAAAAATTTTCCGATGCGCGATACGTGCCGCAGAAAAGCGCATACTAAGCATATGCACAGAATGCAGGATATCCCTTTGCGGGAAAACAAGTGGGGCGTCGGCATAAAAAATTTGCTCTTCGGTCTTGCCGGCGGGTGGTTTTTGTGTTTCAATATTCTCGCCTGGGCGGCGGTGTATGCTTTGAGTATTATAGGAATCAAAAAAGCGTATGCGCTTGTCAAGTGCGCCGCGTTTTGTCTTGTGCCGTACGGAAAAAACGCATACATCGATTTTGCGTCGCATAAATTCGGCAATGCGTTTTGGGCGTTTACTACCGGGTGGCAGGTTGCTTTCGTGAGCATGTTGTTTGCGGCGTTTTGGTATGCGACCGTTGTGGGCGCGCGCATCGGTCAGCGTTTTTTTCATTTGGCACAGTACGCCGTAGCGCCGTTCGGCGCCAAATTTTATCCCATCGATCTGCTCACCGGCGGAGAAACGGCAGTGGTGCGTCTTCGGGAAGAACACAATTTCGAATTATGAAATTTTTCGGTTGACAAATACCCCGTGGGGGTATATAATATGCGTGTAAGAAGAAGGAGAGCGGGATAATGGAAAAAGAACGTTGTGCATGTTGCGCCAAAAAGACGGAACGGAATGAAGAAGAGCGGAAAAACCTGATTCGGCGACTCAATCGGATCGAAGGACAAATCCGCGGCATCCGCGGCATGATAGAGAACGATGCGTATTGTACCGACGTGCTGGTGCAGTCGGCGGCCGCCAGCGCCGCGATTCATGCCTTTAATAAGGATTTGATTGCCAATCATATCCGCGGCTGTGTGGCAAGAGATATCCGCGAGGGGAAAGACGAAGTCATCGACGAGTTGGTGCATACGCTGCAAAAACTTATGCTCTGAGAGCGTGGAAAAGTCGGGGATCGGTATAATGAATTCGAAAAAAAGAAAATTTAATGTGACGGGCATGACGTGCGCGGCGTGTGCGGCGCATGTGGAAAAAGCCGTGCGCAAAGTAGACGGTGTGCAAGACGTAGCCGTCAATCTTTTGCGCGCTTTTATGACGGTGACGTGCGACGATACCGTTTCCGACGAAATCATCGTGGCTGCGGTGGTGCATGCCGGCTACGGTGCGTCGGCAAAAGACGCGGACGCATCCAAACCGGCAACCGTACAAAAAACCGACGCCCGAAAGGAGCGTCGCGCGAAGTTTATCCGGTTGTGGGTGAGCGTAGGATTTCTGATCGCGCTCATGTATGTATCGATGGGGCATATGATCGGGTTGCCGTTGCCGTCGGTTTTTCACGGTACGCAAAATCTGCTCGTATTCGCATTTGCGCAATTTTTGCTTTGTATGCCCATTGTGCTCATGAACGCACGGTTTTTTACCAACGGCGTGAAGGCGATTTTCCGCCGCGCCCCCAATATGGATACGCTCATCGCGTTGGGCGCGGGTGCGGCGCTCCTCTACGGCATAGCGGCAATCTTTGCGATCGGGTACGGACTGGGACACGGCAACACGGCGCTTGCCGAGCGATTCGGGCATGATCTGTACTTCGAGTCGGCGGGAACGATCCTCACGCTCATATCGGTGGGGAAATATCTGGAAGAACGCAGTAAGGGGAAAGCGGGCGACGCGGTGGAAAAGCTTCTCAATCTGCGCCCCAAAACGGCGGTGGTGCTGGACGGAGAAACCGAGCGGGAGGTGCCGTGCGACGAACTCCGCGTGGGAGATATCGTACTGGTGCGTCCCGGTATGAGCGTGCCTGCCGACGGGGCGGTTGTGTGGGGTCATGCGGAAATCGACGAATCGGCCGTGACGGGCGAAAGCGTTCCCGTGGAAAAAAGCGAAGGCGCGCGCGTAGTGGGCGGCACGGTGAACCGTCAAGGTGTGGTGCGCGTGCAAGTTGCGGCGGTGGGAGAGGATACGACCGTCAGCAAGATTGCCCGTCTGGTAGAAGAAGCCGGCGGCTCCAAAGCGCCTATAGCGCGGTTGGCCGACCGAGTCAGCGCATACTTTGTGCCGACGGTGCTGTCTATTGCTTTGGTGACGATGATCGTTTGGCTGTGTGTGGGGCGCGGATTTCCCTATGCGCTGGGGATGGCGATTTCGGTATTGGTGATTTCCTGCCCGTGCGCTTTGGGGTTGGCCACGCCTACGGCGATTATGGTGGGAACGGGAAAGGGCGCTACGCTGGGCGTGTTGTACAAGACCGCCGAAGCATTGGAGCGTGCGCACAAAGTTACGGCGGTGGTGCTGGACAAAACGGGAACGGTAACGACGGGGCAGCCGAGCGTGACCGATTTTGAAAGCGACGCGCAAAAACATGCGCTCGATCTGATCTATTCGTTGGAACGAAACAGCGAGCATCCGTTTGCGACCGCTCTTTGCGCCTTTGCGGTGCAAAACGGTGCCGTCGCATCGGAAAGCGAAAACTTTGTTGCCACGGCAGGCGGCGGCGTTGCGGCGGCCGTACAGGGCAAACGCGTCGTGGCCGGCAATGAAAAACTTTGCGGTGATTTTGCGGATGCGGATAAGTGGAAAGCGCGGGCGAAAACGTATGCGCAAGAGGGAAAGACGCCGCTGTATTTGGCGGAAGACGGGCGGATTCTTGCATTGTTCGCACTGGCCGACGAGGTGAAAGAAGACAGCCGCGAAGCGGTGGAAAAGCTCGGAAAAGAGGGAATGAAAGTGTACATGCTCACGGGCGACAACCGCGTCGTAGCTTCGGCCATTGCCGCCAAAGCGGGAATCGAAAATTTCCGCGCCGAAGTATTGCCGGAAGATAAAGAGAAATTCGTGCGGGAGCTGCGCGCGCAGGGGGAATGCGTGGCCATGGTGGGCGACGGCATCAACGATGCTCCCGCTTTGGCCGCCGCCGACGTAGGCATAGCTATCGGTGCGGGAACGGATATTGCCATCGAGGCGGCCGACGTGGTACTCATGCAGTCGCGGCTGGGCGATGCGGAAGTGGCGCTTCGTCTCAGTCGTAAGACGGTCAAGAATATCAAAGAAAATCTGTTCTGGGCGTTTTTCTACAATCTTCTGTGCATTCCGCTTGCCGCGGGAGCGTTTGTGTGGGCGGGCGTGCGTCTCAATCCCATGTGGGCGGCCGCCGCAATGAGTTTCAGTTCGGTATTCGTGGTACTCAATGCGTTGCGGCTGCGCTTCTTCAGAGGGAATGCCTCTCGGCAAAAGACGATGCCCGATGCCTGTAGCACGTCGACTTGTCCCATCGAACCCAACGGCGGCGGGGACACGTCCGATCGTAAGGAAAGTATTCAAACCGAAAAGGAGATAATATTTATGGAAAAGAAAGTACACATTGTGGGAATGAGTTGCGGACATTGCTCCGCACGGGTGCAAAAAGCGCTTGCGGCGCTTCCCGGCACGCAGGACGCGCAGGTCAGTCACGAGACGGGTATCGCCAAGTATGCGGGATCCGCTTCGGATGCGGAAATCAAAAAAGCGGTGGAAGATGCCGGCTACGAAGTAACCGCCATCGAATAGGCCTTGCGGCGTAGAAAAAAGCGGCGGAGTCTTGGGGGATTCCGTCGCTTTTTATATACTTTCGGTATGGGCGATCAGACGATAAGATTGAGCAGTCTGCCGCGGATATAGATCGCCTTTTTCACGGCGGCGCCGCCGATAGCGGCGACGATGGCGGGATCGGCCAGTGCCAATGCTTTGGCGGTTTCTTCGTCGGCATCGCTGGGAACGGAAATACGCCCTTTCATTTTGCTGCAAATCTGTACTGCGATTTCCACTTGATCGCGCACCAGCGCATGTTCGTCGCACACGGGATAGCTTTGGGCGAAAACGGTGCCTTTACCGCCGCACAGCTCGTGTAATTCTTCCGCCACGTGCGGGCAGAAAGGGGCAAGAAGCTTGACGAGTTCTTGCGATACATAGCGCAGATACGCATAGTCGCACGCTTTGTCGGCTTCGTATTTGTACATGGCGTTGACCAGTTCCATCATACGCGCAATGGCGGTATTGAACGAAAAGTTTTCGCAATCCTGTCTTACCGATTTGACGGTGTAGTTAAGCGTGTAGGCAAGCTCTTTGTCTTGCGGCGTTATCGCGTCTTTGCGCGATTTCTTTGCCGCTTCGTGCGACTTGAGAACCACGCGCTCTATACGGTCGAGGAATTTGACGACCGATTTCACGCCGTCGTCGCTCCATGCGCCGCCTTCCGTAAAAGCGAAACGGAACATGAGATACAAGCGGAAAGCATCCGAACCGTACTCGTTTACGTAGACGTCGGGGTTGATGACGTTGCCTCGGTTTTTGCTCATCTTAAAGCCGTCCGGCCCGAGAATAAGTCCTTGGTGCACAAGAGAGGCAAACGGCTCGTCGAAGTGGATATATCCCATATCGCGCAATGCTTTGGTGATAAACCGCGCATAGAGAAGGTGCATACAGGCATGTTCGGCGCCGCCGATGTATTTGTCTACCGGCAACATTTTGTCGGCGGTAGCGGTATCGAAAGCCTTTTGCGTGTTGTGGCTATCGGGATAGCGCAAAAAGTACCAGCTCGAGCAGACGAACGTATCGAGGGTGTCGGGATCGCGCCGCGCGGGTTTTCCGCAGACGGGGCAGACAGTATTCATGTACGTTTCGCATTTGCGGAGCGGCGATGCGCCGTCGGGCGTAAAGTTGACGCCGTAGGGAAGTTCTACCGGCAAATCCTTTTCGGGAACCGGTACTGCGCCGTGTTCGGGGCAGTATACGATGGGAATGGGCGTGCCCCAATACCGCTGGCGGGAAACCGACCAATCGCGCAGACGGTAGTTGATTTTTTTGCCGCCTTTGCCTTCTTTGGCAAGGTGCGCCTGTATCGTGGCGATGGCTTCCGCAGAGGCCAGGCCGTCGAAAGGCGCGCTGTCCGTTGTGACGCCGTATGCGCAGTAGGGAAGCGTGTCGTCTTCGCCGTTTGCCGCACGGATCACGCGTTTGACGGGAAGGCGGTATTTGTGCGCAAAGGCAAAGTCCCGCTCGTCGTGCGCGGGTACGCCCATCACAGCGCCGGTACCGTAGGTGCCGAGGCAATAGTCGGCGATCCATACGGGGATTTTTTGTCCGCTTACGGGGTGGAGGCAATATGCGCCGGTAAACACGCCCGTTTTTTCGCGTGCGGAACTCAGGCGGTCTATATCGCTTGCCCGAGAAGTTTCTTCGCGGTACGCCTCCACCGCCGCGCGGCATTCGGGCGTAGTGATTTCGAGTACGATATCTTTTTCGGGCGCAAGCACTACGTACGAGACGCCCATCAGCGTATCGGCGCGGGTCGTAAAGACGGTGATGCCGTCGTTGCGTCCTTCGAGCGCAAACGTGATTTCACTGCCTTCGCTTCGTCCGATCCAGTTGCGTTGCATGGTTTTGGTCTTTTCCGGCCAGTCGATCTTGTCGAGATCACGGAGTAATTCGTCGGCGTAGTCGGTGATTTTGAAGAACCATTGCGTCATTTCTTTGCGTACTACGGGTGTGCCGCACCGTTCGCAGGCGCCGTCTACCACTTGTTCGTTGGCAATTACGGTATTGCAAGAAGAGCACCAATTGACCGGCGCTTTCTTCTGATACGCAAGTCCTTTCTTGTAGAGTTGCAAAAACAGCCACTGCGTCCAGCGGTAGTATTCGGGCAGGCAAGTGCTTACCTCGTGATCCCAATCGTACATGGCGCCCATATCGCGCAATTGCCGCTCCATGGTAGTAATGTTTTTGAGCGTATTGTCTTTGGGATGGGTGCCCGTTTTAATGGCGAAATTTTCGGCGGGGAGTCCGAAGGCGTCGAATCCCATCGGTTGAAATACTTCGTATCCCGACATTTTCTTATAACGCGCAAACGTATCGGAGGGGGCAAAATTAAACCAGTGCCCCAGGTGCAGATTGGCGCCCGAAGGGTACGGCCACATTTCCATGACGTAGTATTTTTTGTCCGCATGTTTGGGGTTGAATAGGTGGCATCGGTTGTTTTCCCAGTAGGCGTTCCATTTTTTGTCGACGTTTACGTAATCCATAATTTGCTTCTCCGTTTTGGCTTTTCCCGAATATTATACACTTCCCGCGCGGCAGAAGTCAAGTACCCGTTGCCATTTCGCGGGGACGTCGCAGCGAAAGCCCGTTTGCGCTACAGTCGATCGGGAGGAAAAAACTTTTTGCGGCAAATTGACAGTCGCATGACAAATATGGTAAAATTTAAGATAAAGAGGATGATTTTACGGAAAAGGAGTGCGTATGGGCGAACGGGTCGAGCATAATTTAATCGAACATATCCTGACGCTCTTGCGTCTTCCCGAAAGCAAACGGAAGACCGACGGAAACTTGCAGACCTACGGTATGTTCTGTGAAGTCAGAGATTTTCTGGACGAGATTCCCGGTGGTTTTCTGATATATCGGGCGGACGGCGACGAAAAGATTATCTATGCCAATAAGGCGCTTGTGCGCATATTCGGTTGCGACAGCGAAGAAGAATTCCGGAAACTGACCGGAGATTCTTTCAAGGGGCTTGTATATCCCGAAGATCTGGAGGGCGTGGAAGAGAGCATCCGCAAGCAGATCGCAGGCAGTCGGGACGGGTTGGATTACGTTGAGTACCGTATTATGCGCAAAGACGGCGTAATCCGCTGGATCGAAGATTTCGGTCATTTTATCCAAAGCAAATCGCTCGGCAATATTTTCTATGTGTTTTTGAGCGATGCTACCGAAAAAATCAGTCGTCGCATTGTGGAACAGGCCGAATTGGTACACCAAAAAGACGAAAAAGAACAAAAACTTCGGATGCTGACCGAAGAATACGACAAAGAACGGCAACTGATCTATCAGGAACATCTTCGCCGCCTCGAAGTGATCGAAGGCTTGAGCGTGGATTACGATTCGATACTCTATGTGGATCTCGATACCGATGCGTTATTGCCGTACCGTTTGAGCGTGCGTACCAAAAAACAGTTCGATGCGGAATTGTTTCGGCGCGGGTTTGTGCCGTTTGTCGCGGATTATGTGGCCACATGGGTACACCCCGAGGATCGCGTGCGGGTTTCTTTGGCTTTGTCGCCGCAATATATCCGCGATATGCTGGCAAAAAGCAAATCGTTTTATGTGAACTACCGTTGCATGCGCGACGGGGAAACGGATTATCTGCAATTGCGTTTTGTCAACGTAACGGGGGAAGACGGTATTTCGCAGGTAGTCATAGGTTGTCGCAACGTGGAAGAGGAAATCCGTCAGGAGATCATGCAAAAACAGACGCTCGAAGAGGCGCTGTGCAACGCAAAGACGGCCGACATAGCCAAGAATACTTTTCTTTCCAACGTTTCGCACGATATGCGCACGCCGCTGAATGCCATTTTCGGGTTTACCGAGTTGGCGCGCAAACATTTGCGGAATCCCGAGGACGTTTCGCAATACCTGCACAAAATAGAAGAAGCCGGTCGCCGTATACTCGATCAGATCGACAAGGTGTTGGAAATTTCGTACGTCGAATCGCAGAGTATGTATCTCAACGAGACGGAATGCGATCTAAAAGAAATTTTGCGCGACGTGTACGACACGTTGATTCCGCAAGCCGCCCGCAAGCACATCGAATTTGTCGTCGATACGCCCGTGACCCATGCCGACGTGTGTGCCGACAGCGAAAAATTGCGCCAAGTGCTGGTGCATTTGGCGGGCAATGCCGTCAAGTATACCGCCTGCGGTGGCAAGGTGAAACTCACGCTGACCGAGCTGGAAAAGCCGTCGCACGGATTTTGGGTGTATCGGTTTACGGTACAAGATACCGGAATCGGGATTACCGAGCAAGCGCTCGAGCGGATTTTCGAGCCGTTCGAACGGGAGAAAAATACGACGCTGAGCGGCGAATTCGGCGCAGGGCTGGGGCTTACCATCGCGAAAAACATCGTGGAGAAGATGGGCGGGCGTATCGAAGTGGACAGCACGCCGGGCGTGGGCAGTACCTTTGCGATTACGGTGGGATTCCGCCCGCAGAATGTTGCCGCAGGGGAAATCCCGAGGGCGGTGAGCGCTATCGAATTTTTGCGCGGAAAGAAAATTCTGTTGGTGGAGGATAACGCGCTCAATCTCGAGATCGAGACGGAAATTCTCGAGGATCTGGGATTTAACGTGGATACGGCGGCCGACGGGAAAATTGCCGTCGAAAAAGTACGGGCGGCTTTGCCCGATACCTACGGACTGATCCTCATGGATTTGCAAATGCCGGTCATGAACGGATGGGAAGCGACCAAAGCGATTCGCAAATTTCCCGACATAAAAGCGAAAACGCCCATTATCGCGCTGTCGGCCAACGCATTCGAAAGCGACAAACGGGCTTCCGCCGAAGCGGGAATCGATGCGCATCTGACCAAACCGATGGATACGGAGCTGTTGTTGGAGACGATAGAAAAAGTCTTGTCTTCTTCAGACGGCGGAAAATAAATATAAAACAGTCGAAAAAGCGACGCGTGACAAAAGTTGCGCGTCGTTTTTTTGCTGTAAAAAACTCTTTTTGTGACCGCTTATATAAGATTTCTTTGCAAATCGTCAAAAAAGTACGGATTCGGTGGTTTTATGCAAAAATAAGCGCAAAATCGGTTGACAATTGCATGTAAGAAGTATATACTATCAACGGTTTAGCAAAAATAAACTAAAAGTTTAGTAAAAGTAAACCTTCTAAACGCGGAGTTTACTTTTGGTAAACCGAAGGAGCGGTATGGAAATCGGTGTGAAAATACGCGAACTGCGGCTGAAAAATCAATTGACGCAGGAAGAATTGGCCGATCGGTGCGAACTGACGAAGGGATATATTTCGCAGTTGGAAAACGATGCGAACAGTCCCAGTATCACCACACTCAAAGATATTCTCGATTGCCTGGGGTGCAGTCTTACCGATTTTTTTGCCGACGAGCAGGAAGCGGTGGTATTTACCGAAGAGGATACGTTCGAGAAAGAGCGGGACGGTTGTTTTATCCGTTGGTTGGTGCCGTCGGGACTGAAAAACGCCATGGAACCCATCCTCATGACGCTCAAGAAAGGAAAATCGAGCGAACCGGATTTACCGCATGACGGGGAAGAATTCGGATTCGTGCTTTCGGGAGAAATCAAGCTATCCCTAGGCAAAGGCAGTTATACGGTGCGTGCGGGAGATTCTTTTTATTTCCGAAGCGGAAAATCGCACCGTATCGAAAATACGGGTGCGGATACGGCAAAGGTATTGTGGGTGAGTTGTCCGCCGAATTTTTAGCGGCGACGGATACGGGCTATCGGAAAAGAACGTGCCCGTGATACGGAAAGTTTTCGGTCGGCTTTTTGCAAAAAGCCGCAAAGCGCAAGGAGGAGACGGTATTGGCGGAAAGAACGGTACAAAAGACGGTGACGGAAGAAAACGGAGCGAAGGGAGCCAGCAAGTTTGACAAAATTGTCGAAGTGCGCGGCGTGACCAAGGTGTTCGACGACGTAACCGTAGTGGATAATATGAACCTCTCGATTAAGCGGGGGGATTTTGTCACGCTCCTCGGCCCGAGCGGTTGCGGCAAGACGACGCTGTTGCGGATGATCGCCGGATTTGCCACGCCCACCGACGGACGGATTTTTCTCGAAGGCAAAGACGTGACCGATTTGCCGCCGCACAAGCGCCCCATCAATACGGTGTTTCAGAAGTACGCCTTGTTTCCGCATCTCAACGTATTCAAAAACATCGCGTTCGGACTCAAACTCAAGCGCATTCCCGACGTGAAGCGCAACCGTAAGACGGGCGAGCCTCTGCTCGATCCCGTCACGGGGAGTCATATCGAGATCATGCGCAAATATACCAAAGCGGAAATCGAAGAGAAAGTCAATCGCGTGTTAAAGCTCGTAGGATTGGAAGGATACGGATACCGTGATACCACTTCTCTTTCGGGCGGACAACAACAGCGTGTGGCGATTGCCAGAGCGCTTGTGCTCGAGCCGAAAGTATTGCTTTTGGACGAACCGCTCGGCGCCCTCGATCTCAAAATGCGCAAAGAGATGCAGTTTGAGCTCAAAAAGATGCATGACGAGCTGGGGATCACCTTTATCTATGTAACCCACGACCAGGAAGAAGCGCTTACCATGTCGGACAAAGTAGTGGTGGTTTCCGACGGGGTAATTCAGCAGATGGGCACCCCCAAAAAGATTTACGACGAGCCCGCCAATGCGTTTGTGGCGAACTTTATCGGCGAAAGCAATATCTTGAGCGGCGAAATGTTGCAAGACTACAAAGTGCGCTTTTGCGGCGCCGACTTCGATTGCGAAGACAAAGGCTTCGGCAAGAACGAGCGGGTGGATATTGTGGTGCGCCCCGAAGATATCGGCGTGTTCAAGGCGGGTAGCGGGAAAGGACAACTGACCGGCAAAGTGTTGAGCGTGGTGTTCAAGGGGACTTACTACGAAATGAACATTACGGCAGGCGATTACGAGTTCACCGTGCAAAATACCGACAGTTTTGCCGTGGGCAACGAGGTGGAGTTGCGCATCAAGCCGGACGGCATTCACATCATGAAAAAGATGCGTACCGTCAACGAAATCATTACCGCGGTAGACGGAGAAAATACCGTGGATTTCCACGGAGGCAGTTTCCCATTCGATAATCCCGACGGGTTGGAAAAAGGCGACCGTGTGAAGGTACGTGTGGATTTCGACAAGATAGAACTTACCGACGACGAGCGCGACGGCGTGATCGGCGGCAACATAGGGCAGAGTTTTTACAAAGGCACTTACTATCAGGTGCAGGTCTATACCGACGACGACGATGATATTTTTGTGGATACGACCGACGAGTGGGATATAGACGACCGCGTGGGCATCGTGATCCGCCCGCAGGATTTGCGTGTGGAGAAGTATATAGAGCCGGAAGACGAAGCGCAATCCGTGCCGACCGATTCGGAACAGGAGGAGGCGGAACAGAATGCGTAAGCGTATTCCGAGCAAAGGGATTTTTGCCCTTCCGTATGCCGTTGTGTGCGTGATTTTCGTCGTCTTTCCGTTGCTTTTGGTAGTGGTGTACGCGTTTCGTTCGCCCGACGGCGGTTTCTCGTTTTCTACGATTGCCGGCGTGCTTTCCAACGGTTCCAATTATATATCGCTGTTGCGTACCGTGGGGATTGCATTGCTTGCTACGGTCATCTGTCTGCTGTTGGCCTATCCGGTTGCTTTCATTCTGGCGTCGTCGCCTTTTAACAAAATTGCCATTTTGGCGCTTTTGTTCGTCATTCCCATGTGGATGAACTTTATGCTCCGCATGTTTGCGTTGCAGTCCATTCTTGCCATGATGGGAATCGCCAATACCTTTTGGGCGGCCATCATCGGTTTGGTGTATGACTTTTATCCGTTTATGCTGTTGCCCATTTATACGGCGCTCGTCAATCTCGATCACAGTTATGCGGAGGCGGCGGGCGATCTCGGCGCGGGGGCGCTGACTACGTTTTGCAAGACCACGTTGCCGCTCAGTTTGCCGGGGATCTTAAGCGGGGTGACCATGGTGTTTATGCCGTGCTTTTCGGCGTATGCCGTGACCGACGTACTCGGCAATTCCGACACGACGCTGATCGGACGCAAGATTTCCGTATTGTTCGATTTGCAGGAATGGGAGGCGGGCAGTGCGCTCAGTCTTTTGCTGTTGGTGTTGGTGATGCTGACGATGCTGATCGGCACGCTTATCCAGCGGCGCAGTAAGACAAGAGGAAACGGGACCGTACAGCCCAACGGCGGAGGGAGAATGTTATGAATAAAAAAAGCAAAATTCTCCGTATTGTAGGTTGGGTTGTGCTGGCGGTCATGCTTCTGATTACGTATTTTCCGCTTGCCATGGTCATAGGGTACTCGTTCAGTTCGGCCAGAGCCATCGGCGGCAGCGGCGGCTTTACCC
>CAMUPJ010000016.1 GCA_947090725.1 uncultured Clostridia bacterium | reverse complement strand
TCCTTCGTGATTTTGGACGAAGCGCAGAATACCACGAGCGAGCAAATGAAGATGTTTCTGACGCGATTGGGCGAAGGAAGCAAGATGGTCATCGAAGGGGACCAGACGCAGATCGATTTGCCGCCCGGACGCAAGAGCGGATTGTTGGACGCGGCGGAGGTTTTGGACGGAATCGATCGTATTGCGGTGGTGCGTCTCGGGCGCGGAGACGTCGTGCGGCACGAGTTGGTGCAAAAAATCGTACAAGCTTACGAAAAAGCAAGCAAAGGAGAATAGGACTTATGGAAAAGATTGCCACGGCAAAACAAACGGTTTCGAAAGGGGCGGTATTGCGTGCGTTCGGCATCTTTTTTGTTGCGGCGGTGCTCATTGTGGCCTCGGCGTTACTGAAATTTTTCTTTATCGAAAAAATCAAATTGACGCAAAACAAAGGATTTGCTTATCTTTTGTTTTCTGCATCGATCATTCTGATTCTTTTGAGTCACTTTGTGTATGTGGTATCCAGTCGGTCGGTATTGCTCGGCAACTTGCGTCTTTTCACCGCTACGTACACGGCGATCACGCTTGCCGTCATCGCCAATATTTATCTCGAAGCCGTCAATATCTATCTGATGCCCGTTATGTTTTCGGCGCTCATTATGGCCACGATCGCACGGGGACGAGACGCCTTTATGGCGAATATTTTTTCCAACGTGTTGGTCTTCTTTATTTTGCTCACGCAGAACTATCTGATCGGAGACGTGGAATACACCTCCATTATCGCGTTGATTACGGTAGGGTTGGCGGCGGGCACCATCGCGTCTTATTGGATCAGCAACGATACCAAGCGTCTCAAATTTTTGGGTAAAGGACTGTTGATCGGCGTGTTTTCGGTGGGAGTGGTGTACCTGATCGTGACCGTGTTCGGCGGCGAGGTGCCCACGCTACGCAATCTCGGTTTTTTGGCGGCCGGCAAGCTGGGACAGGTTTTGGTGGCGTTCGTTCTGCAACCCGTGTTCGAGACGGGATTCAATCTTGTGACCAACACTCGCTTGGTGGAACTGACCGATCACAATATGCCGCTAATCAAGCGACTCAAAGAGGAAGCGCCGGGTACGTTTAACCATAGCCTGGCGGTGGCGAACTTTGCCGAGATTTGCGCGAGCGCCATCGGAGAGAATCCGTATCTTGCCCGCGCCTGCGCCTATTATCACGATGTGGGCAAGTTGGCCAACTCCATTTACTTCAAAGAGAATCAGGCGGCAGGCAATCCGCACGACGGATTGCTTCCCGAAGTATCGGCGGAAATCATCCGCAGTCACACGACGGAGGGGAAAAAATTGTGCGATCAATATCATATTCCCCCCGAGGTATCGAACGTGACGGTACAGCATCACGGCACATTGCCCATTTACATCTTTTTCAATAAAGCAAAACAGCTCACCGACGGGGCGGTGGATATTGCCGATTACAGCTATCACGGACATACGCCGGTTTCCAAAATCGCGGCGATCATCATGCTTTGCGACAGTAGCGAGGCGGCTATCCGCGCTATGGACAACCCCGATCCCGAGCGTGTGGACAAGCTGTTGCGCAAATTGATTTCCGACCGCATCGAAGGCGGTCAGTTCGACGATTGCGATATTTCGCTTCGTGATCTCGACACCATTCGTCAGACGATTATCAGCGCATACGGCGGTCAGTTCCACAAGAGACTCCGCTATCCGGGCGGAGAGGAAAAATGAGCGTTCTTGCGGTAGTAGGGCAGGACGGCTCGTATCCCGCCTACGAAAACGTTGCGGCGGCGGCGAGCGCATATTTGCGGCTCGAGGGCGCCGCGCAAGCGGAAATCGTTTTTTGCGACGAGCAGGAAATCCGGACGTTGAATCGGGAAACCCGCGGCGTGGATCGCGTAACCGACGTATTGAGTTTTCCTGCGCTGACGCTGCATGCGGGCGAGTATGCGCCTTTTACGCAAGCGCAATATCCGTGGGATACGGATCCCGAAAGCGGGCGGGTGCATATCGGGTGTATTGTGATTTGCACGTCGGTAGCGGCGACGCAGGCGGTCGAATACGGACATAGCATAGAGCGGGAGCAGGGATATCTTTTTCTGCACGGACTGTTGCATTTGTTGGGATACGACCATATGCAAGAAGAGGAGCGCATCGAAATGCGCAAAGCCGAAGAGGCGATTTTGGCCGAAGTGGGCCTTGTAAGAGACTGACACGAGAGAAAGAGGATACTGTATGCTGAGCGGATTTATCGCAATACTCGGAAAACCGAATGTGGGCAAATCGAGTTTAATGAACGCGCTGGTAGGCGAAAAAATATCCATTGTGACCCCCAAAGCGCAGACGACGCGGGATAAGATTTTGGGGATCGTCACCGATGACGATTCGCAAATGGTATTTGTCGATACGCCGGGCGTACACAAGCCGCAATCCAAATTGGGCGATTATATGAATGCCTGCGTATCCACGGCGACCGACGGCGTGGACGCCGTAGTCATTGTGCTGGATGCGTCCAAGCGACTTACCGATTCGGAGATTTCCTTTATCGAAAAGAATCTGATGCGCAGCTCCTCGGTGTATGTCGTCATCAATAAAACCGATCTCGTCTCATACGAAAAGATATACCCCATGCTTTCGCAATTGGCGTATCTCACGCGGGAAGAGGGGAAGCGCGCGGCTATCAAAGAAATTATTCCCACGTCTTGCCGCACCGGTTACAATATCGACGTGCTCAAAACGTATTTGAAGGGCGAGCTGGTGGAAGGCGATTGCTACTTCGATCCCGACGAGATTACCGACAAAAGCGAACGGTATATGATTTGCGAGATTATCCGCGAAAAGGCCTTGCTCTTTTTGCAGGACGAAATTCCGCACGGCATCGGCGTATATATTCAGACCATGGTGTACGAAGACGGCCTTGCCAATATAGACGTGGATATCATTTGCGAGAAAGAGAGTCATAAGTCGATTATTATCGGCGAAAAGGGCAGTAAGCTCAAGACCATCGGGGAACGCGCCCGGGCGGATATCGAGAAACTGCTCGGCTGTAAAGTCTATATCAAGCTGTTCGTAAAGGTGCGTGCCGATTGGCGCAACAAAGGTAACGTATTGCGGGATATCGGCTACGATCCCAAGAAAAATCTGTAAGCGCACGCTTTCGGTGCAAAGTTCATTCCTCGGTTGGGTATGCTAATCGGGGAGGTATTGTACAATGGACGATTTACGTGACGACGAAATGATCGACGAATTCGGCGTGGTGCCGGTAGTGAATCTTGCATGGCAGATGTTTACGCAGACGGGGGCTCCCGGACTGTACATGCTGTACCGCGATTTGCGCCGCGGCGAAGACCGTTCGATATTGGACTGATTCGAGGAGAAACGTATGGATTTGCAGCAACACGGCATATGTATCGGGGCGCGCCCGTGGAAAGAGAGCGACCGTATGCTTACGCTGTTTTGCGAAGACGGGCGGATATACGACGTGGTGGCGCGCGGCGCATGCAAACCCAAATACAAATTGAAATTTGCGGTGCAACTGTTTTCCGCATGCGACTATTTTTTATGCCCGTCCAAAGCGGGCTATTACATACTCGGCGGCGCTACGTTCGGCGCGCTTTCTTTTTTGGGGATTGCATCCGATCCCGATGCGTATGCGGCGGCATGCGTCGTATGCGAAACGGCACGAAAGTGTGTGTGCGAAAAAGATACCCGCATGTATGCCGAAGTGCTTGCCGCGCTCGGCGAACTTTCTTCGGGTGAGGGCGTGCGTCCCGATTTGGTTTGCCTGAAAATTCTTTTGTCCGCGCTCGAGAGAAGCGGCTACGTGAATATGCAAGCGGTAGATCCGCAGTCCGATTGCGGCAAAGTCATCGGCGCAAGCGCAGGATACGTTTCTTCGTTGGATATAGAAAAGGCGGCTACGAGAAAGCTTCTCGTGGCGACGGGCGCACGCTTTGCGAAAATTTTCGCCAAACTGAATAGTCTCGATATGGTAACGACAGAGTAGCGGCGCGCGGAAAAAGCACGCTTTACCGCGTCGCAAATTTCCGGCGGTATTCCCGAGGGGATATGCCGTATTCCGCTTTGAATATTTTGGAGAAGTAGTTGTAATCGCACACGCCCACCGCCTGTGCGATTTTCGTTACCGTTGTTTTGCCGCTTTCGAGCAGTTCGCAAGCGCGGGTCAGGCGCGCTTTCCGCACGTACCGCGCCGGCGTGCACCCGAATGCGTGCCGGAAGTAGTCGTACAAATCCACGCGCGACAATGCGAAAACGCGGCACAGCGTGTCCACGTCCAGATTGCCGTCGAGACGGGCGTTGACGTACGCCGCGATTTTTGCCGCCGTATTTTCCGTAGAGTCTATGAGCTTATTTAAGTACAGATATCCCGCGATGGCGTTCATGATTGCCACTGCGGATTTTACTTTTTCCTCGGAAGAAAATTCTATTCCCGCGTACAATGCGGCGGCCTTTTTCTCGTCCAGATTATAAGCGCGCAGGGTGCGGCGGATGTTTTCGAAATCGCCCGCACTTTTGTCTGCCGTCTGTCCGAGCATGATAAACCCGATGATACGGTTGTGTTGCAGTATGGGCGACACGCATTCGGTAAGCCCCATGTGGCAACGGTAGGTATACGTTGTGCCCGATTTGCGGCATTGCGAAAACGCGTCGCAATCCGACTTTTTGCACGCCGCAAGGCCCGCGTCCGACGAGCGCACGTATTCGCAGAAGGTGCAAATATGTTCGGGTACGGAGGCAACTTCCGTACCGTCCTCGTCGTAGATACAGATTTTGATTCCCGTAAGACGGTGAAAGTCGGACAGGAGCGATATTAACTTGTTGGCGTCGAACTTTAACATATTAGTAATCTTTCATACGATTTTACCATATTTGTTACTTTATTATACTATATTTACGCAGAGGAATCAAGTAAAATAAAAATACATTTTTTCGGAGGACACACGGTTGCGGTATCTCGGTCTGGACGTGGGCACCACCCGTCTCAAATGCGGCGTATACAACGAGGACGGTTCTCTTGCGTATGAAAGCGCCGTCGATTACGGCGAAGCGCAGAAGGGAAACGAACGCTACGTGGATATTGACACTATAGTGCAGTCGGCAAGGACGACGCTCGCAAACGCCTATGCGGCTTGCCCGTTCGATGCGCTTGCCGTATCTTCGCTGGGCGAAAGTTTTGTGCTTTTGGACGGAGACGATACCGTTTTGTTTCCGCCCATGTTGTATACCGACGGCAGAGGCAACGACGAAGCGCAAAAAGCTTTGCGGCATGCCGATACGATATTTGCCGTAGCGGGGGTATATCCGCAGGGCATGTATTCGGCATACAAATTGCTGTGGATAAAAAACAACCTTCCCGCCTTGTACGCTTCGGCCCGAAAGGTTATGCTCGTAAACGAGTATATTGCCTATCTTCTTACCGGCGTGCGGGCGCTCGACAGCTCCATGGCGGCAAGAACGGGGATAGCCGACGTTCGCAAAAAAGAAATTTCCGCGTCTTTGTGCACCTTGCTGGGAATAGACAAAAACTTGTTTTCGCCGGTTGTGCCGTGCGGGAGCGCGGTGGGAAAAGTCCGTGCGTCCATCCTTAGCGAATGGGGCGCAACGCACGACGTATACGTTGTGAGCGGCGGGCACGATCAAGTGTGCGCCGCGCTCGGCTCGGGTGCGGTGGACGAGGGCGCGTGCGTAGACGGGATGGGTACCGTGGAGTGTATCACCGCGTTGTACCGCCATCCGAGCGACCGTTGCGATATGGGCGCGTGCGGCTATCCGAACGTGCCGTATGCAACGGGGGATTTGTATTGTACGTATCTGCTCAATTATACGTGCGGCTCTCTCGTGCGCTGGTGGCTCTCGCACTGTTTTTCGCAGGAGGATATTCTCTCGGGGATTGCGTTTGCCGCGGCGGAAAAGGAGTTTACCGATGCGCCCACGGGCATATTGGTTTTGCCGTATTTCGCGGGAGCGGCAACGCCGTACAACGATGCCGCGGCAAAAGGCGCGATACTCAACCTGAATCTTTCCGACAGTCCGTCGCGGATATATCAGGCGATTTTGGAAGGGCTTTGCTTTGAAATGCGGCTCAATCTCGAGACGGTCGGAAAGTACGGAATCCGTCCCGATAAGCTCATTGCAACGGGCGGCGGTTCGCACTCGGAGCGGTGGCTGAGGATAAAGGCGGATATTCTCAACCTGCCCGTTTATCCGCTCAAAGGCAAAGAGGCGGGCGTATGCGGGGCGGCCATGCTTGCGTGCGCCGCCGTGACCGGAAAAAATCTCGCCGAAATCGCCCGCAAATTCGTGCGCTTCGAAGCACCCGTAATGCCGCGGAAAAGCGCGGTGGCGGCGTACGGAGCGCAGTATGCCAAATACGAAAAATTGTATTCGCTCGTCAAAGCATTATAAAAAAACAAAATATAAGGAGAAATAAAAAATGAAATTCGCATTGTATTTCGGAAACCGCGGATTTATGCCTGCCGAACTGATTGCGGGCGCTCGCAACGACATGATAAAAGCCGTGCGGGATGCGGGGCACGAGGCGCTCGTCATGGACGAAAAGGCAACCCGCTACGGCGCCGTCGAGACGCGCGACGAGGGGCGGCTGTATCACGACTGGCTCAAATCACACGAGGGCGAGTACGACGGCGTAATCCTTTGTATGCCCATCTTCATCGACGAGAACGGCGCGGTGGCCGCATTGCAAGACGCGGGCGTTCCCATACTCATGCAGGCATATCCCGACGAAATCGGCAAAATGGACTTCCGGCACCGCAGAGACGCTTTTTGCGGCAAGTTCTCCGTAACCGACGTTTTTTATCAATACAAGATTCCGTTTACGATTCTCAAACCGCACGTCGTACATCCGCTGTCCGAGGCATTTCGGCAAAATCTCGAAGACTTTGCGGCCGTCTGTCGCGTGGTAAAAGGTATGCGACGCTTTAATCTCGGATGCATCGGGGCGCGCACGACCGCTTTTAAGACGGTACGTTTCGACGAAGTGACGCTTCAGCGTTACGGCATCAATGTGGAAAGTTTCGACTTATCGGAACTTATCTTCAAGGTGCAGGCAAAGAAGGACGACGACAAGGCGGTGGTTGCCAAGCAGAAGCGTTTGGAAAATTACGCCGATTTTACCCGCGTACCCGAACAGAACAAAAAGATGCTGGCGAAAATCTCCGCAGTGATCGACGAGTATATCGAAGAGTATCATTTGGATGCCGTCACACTTCGTTGTTGGAACGAAATGGAGACGATTTTGCGGGTATGCCCGTGCGTGCTCGTTTCCGAGCTGAACGACCGCGGCATTGTCTGTTCTTGCGAAATCGACCTTACGAGCGCCGTTACCATGCGGGCCATGGCGCTGGCGTCGGGGAAACCGACCGCCTGCCTCGACTGGAACAACAATTACGGCAACGACGAAAACAAAGTTATCTTGTTCCACTGCGGGCCGGTGGCGCAAAGTCTGATGGCGGGTAAGGGCACCGTGACGGAACACAAGATGTTCGCAAAGGGAGACCCCGGAAGCGGCTGGGGTACCAACGAGGGACGCATTGCGGCGGGGGACGTCACCATATCCAACGGCTTTACCGAAGACGGCAAATTCAAGGTGTACGTGAGCGAGGCGAAATTCACAAGCGACCCCATCGAAAAAGCATATTTCGGTTGCGGCGGCGTTGCCGAGATTCCCGATTTACAAAACAAACTTCTTCGGCTTGCGCGCGGCGGCTTCAAGCACCATACGACCATAGGCGTAGGACATATGAAAGATATATTGCACGAAGCGTTCCGCACGTATTTGCACTACGAAGTTATCGATATAGAGTAGAAGAGGAGAGAAGCATATGTTGGCAACGTTGAAAGAAGTTATCGGAGAAGCAAAAGCAAAGCATATCGCGGTGGGCAGTTTCAACACGCCCAATCTCGAGTGTCTTTCCGCCGTGCTCGACGCCGCGCAGGCGCAGGACGTGCCCGTCATTGTGGCGCATGCGCAGTGCCACGAGGGGGTGGCACCGCTTGACAAAATAGGACGGGTAATGGTAGAATTGGCAAAGGCGAGCAAAGGAAAGGTATGCGTGCACCTCGATCACGGCGAGGATTTCGATTACTGTAAGCGCGCCGTCTCGCTCGGATTCACTTCCGTGATGATAGACTGCTCTACGCTTCCGTACGAGGAAAACGTGAAGGGAACGCGCCGCGTCGTCGAGTACGCGCATGCGCACGGCGTAGACGTAGAAGCGGAGTTGGGCGCTCTGCCGCAACGGGAGGGCGGCGGCGAGAGTGCGGCAAGGCCGGAAGATCTGTATACCGAACCGAAGCGCGTGCCCGACTTTTTGGAGAAAACCGGCATAGATGCGCTCGCCATCGCATTCGGTACCGCGCACGGAATCTATAAGTCCAAACCGGTGCTCAATACGGATATCATTACCGAGGTGCGCAAACTTACGGATATACCGCTCGTCATGCACGGCGGGAGCGGCATATCGCACGACGAATACCGTGAGGTTATCCGCCGCGGCATCAACAAAATCAACTATTATTCGTACATGGCGTACGCCGGCTACGATGCGGCAAAGCGCGCGGCACAAAATACGCCCGCAGACTTTTTTCACAACATGGCGTTGGCGGCGCAGAAGGCGATGTACGAGAACGTTTCGGAGACGTTGCGCGTTTTTTCCGACAAACATTGACATATTACAAAATCCGGAGGTTTGGCTATGAACGACAAAGTATCCCATCCCGCGCAGCTTGCGTATGTGCGCAGGTATACGCTGACGCACGGAAAAGAAGCGGGACTGCGCGTGACGGAAGTACAGTGCGGTCGCTTGCGCTTTTTGCTCAATGAGAGTAAAGCGCTGGACGTCATGCAGTTGTGGCACGACGGCATGAATGTGTCGTTCCTGTCCAAAAATGGGTTTTCGCCGCGCGAGAATGGGTTTCTTAACCGTTTCGAAGGGGGGATGGTGTACACCTGCGGATTGGACAGCGTGGGCGGCAGAGAGGGATACGAACTGCACGGCACGCTACACAATATTCCCGCCGAGGTCGTGCGGGCGGAGTGCACCGAGCGGGGCGTAGAGGTAGAGGGCATCATCCGGGACAGCGCCCTGTTCGGCAAAAATCTCGTGCTTCGCCGCAAAATTTTTGTCGGGTCGGATTCCGCTGCGGTGGAAATTTGCGATACGCTGACCAACGAGGGATATGCCGACGAAAACTATTGTTTGCTGTATCATGTCAATCTCGGGTATCCCATGCTTGACGAGGGGTGCAAAATACAAGCGGATATTTCGCAGATTGTGCCGCGCAACGACCATGCGAAAAAGCATCGGGAAAAAATGCTGGAGATTACCGAGCCTGTGCGCGGCGGCGAGGAAACCTGCTACTTTCTGAAACTCAGAACGCCCCGGGCGTCGCTGCATAATCCCAAGTTGGGCAAAACCTTTACCCTGGAATATTCGGGGGATACTTTGCCGCACTTTGTGGAGTGGAAGAGTATGGTGTCGGGGGATTATGCGTTGGGATTGGAGCCTTGTACCACCGAACTGGACGACCGATTCGCCTATAAGGTTTTGCCGTCTCAAAAGAGCGTGCAGTTTCGGTTGCGTATCGAAATCGACTGAATAAGGTCGATTTTATCGATATAAAAGTAAATATATTCCATTGTGCGACGGACTGTGCCGTGGTAAAATGAGTACATAATTACCGCGCGGACGGCGTGTTTGGCGGTTTGTACATAGCACGGAGGAATATCTTATGAGATGGCATATAGTCGAGAATAAGCGGCGAATCGCGACGGAAAACTTCGAGGGACACCGCGACGACATAGAGATGAGCGGCGAAACGGTATCGGGGATCGTCGAATATGCGGTGGATAAGGGAACGCTCAAGGTGGGGCGTCACCTTATTTTTCCCATGGTGCGGATGCAACCCGACGTAACGCAATCGTCCTATCAGGTAAAGACCGATACGCCGGCGATCGATTTCGGCGGCGAAGAAGTGTTCGAGAAAGCGGAGTTTGACGGCGTGCTTTCGCTGTATACCCACGCGGGCGATTTGCGAATCGTGCACCGTTTTTATCCGTCTACCGCATTGCAGATTTTCTACGAGCGCATCGAGATGACCAACGGCGGCAACGCAGAGCTTTCGCCCGTGTGGGATACGTGTGTTCGCATAGAAGGAAAGCTTGCCTGCGAGGGGTGGGTGTATACCGAATGCACCGCCGACAAGAAGCAGAAGCCGCTCGGAGCGGGCGAAAGTATGACGGTCACATTCGGGTATTCGGCGCGCTTTGCCCATCAGCCCGTACCGCGGGAAAAGGATTCGCTTGCCTTGCGCATAGCGCGGGTGGAAGAATTACTCGGGCAGTGCGACCTGACGACGGGCGACGACGTGGTGGATACTATGTTTGCGCTCTCCAAGCTCCGCGTGGGCGAAAGTATTTTCCGTACGCGCAAAGGCCGCGTAAACTCTCCCGGCGGCACCAACTATTATGCGGCGGTCTGGTGCAACGATCAGTGCGAATATTCCACGCCCTGGTTCGGCTTCACCGGCGACAAAATCGAGTGCGAGGCGGCGGACAACGCCATGTGTTGGTACGAGCCGTACATGAACGACGAGTACGAACCTGTGCCCAGCAGTATCATTTCGGAAGGTACCGACTATTGGAACGGCAGACGCGACCGCGGAGACGCGGCGATGTACTTATACGGCAACTGTCGGTTTTTCCTCGAACGCGGCGAGTTGCCCGACGCGCGGCACGTAAAAATGCTCGAGTGGATGGCGGAATACACTTTGCGCCAAATGACCGAAGAGGGCGTCGTGGTATCGGATACCGATGAGTTGGAGTTCCGACTTTCTTCGGGCGTCAATCTGTCCACCTCGTCTATTGCCTTCGGCGCGTTCGGCTACTGGGCAACGCTTCTTGCGCGCATGGGGCGAATCCACGATGCAAAGAAATTCACCGAGGCGCAAAAGAAGATAGAAAAGGGTGTGGAGAGCTACTTCGGCGGTTCGGTGTCGGGGTTCGAGACCTATCATTATCACAAGGGATGCGACGAAGTGCGCGCATGGGTAACCCTCCCGTCGTATATGGGAATACCGGCTCGCGCCCAAGGTTCGGCCGATGCGGTGGATGCGCGGCTTTGGTGTAACGGAAGTTGCAAATCTTCCGAAAACGAAGATATTCTGTGGGATAGAAGCGCGGTGTATTATATTGCCGCACTCTTTCGGATGGGAGACAGCGAACGCGGCTGGAGAAAACTCAGAGAGTTTTCGCAAACCCGATTGCTCGGCGAACGCGTGCCGTATGCGGTAGAAGCGTATCCCGAGTTCAATATGCGTCACCTTTCCGCCGAGAGCGGGCTGTATTGCCGTACGATTACCGACGGACTTTTGGATATACGTTTCGACCAAAACGGATTTACGGTGTGTCCGCACTTGCCGCAGGGAATAAAGCACGTCACGATAAATAAGATCTGGCTGGACGGCGGGTACAAAAAGATAGAGATCACCGACGGCAAGGTAAGCGTTCAATCGCTGTAAAAGCGCCGGAAAGCAAGCATAACAAAAAAAAAGGACTTATCTGCGAATGGATAGGTCCTTTTCGTATGGAGTCTCTTCGGATATTATTCGCCGTCTTATTCGCCGTCCGACTTTTGTTTGTGCGTGGCGTAAAATTCGGTGGGTGAAAACCCCATGGCTTCTTTGAACTTTTTGGAAAAGTACAGCGCGTCGTTAAAGCCGATGCTGTAGGCAATCGTTTTAATGGGAAGATTCGAGTTGCCCAACAGTTCGCAAGCCTTATTGATGCGTAGCATGAGAATATAGTGCGATACCGTTACGTTGGTCCCCGCGCGGAAGAGGCGGGCAAGATAGCTTTTGTTAAGATGAAAGCTTTTGCTGACGGTTTCGAGAGTGAGCAGAGAATTACAGAAATTGTTGTCGATGTATTTGATGATGTCGTCCAGAATCACTTTGCGTTTTACATTGCCCGATTTCCGTTTGTCGCTGCGCTCGGCGATGAGTTTGCTCAAAAAGAGATAGAGGTACCCGGTGCATTCGAGGCCTTCCGCCGCGCTTTCCAGAGTGTCGAACGGCGCGAGCAGCAGCTGTGCCAATCCCTCCGTTTGCGTATGGTAGACTGGGTGTTTTTCGTTTAGCTGTGCGCGCTCGAGCAATTCATAGGTGGCTTTGCCGCAAAATTCGTACCACACGTACGCCCACGGGTCTTTGGCGTCCTGACGATATTTTACCACTACGTTGGGGGGAATCAGAAAAACGTCGCCTGCGCCCACTTCGTAGGTTTTGCCGCCGAGCGAAAACATACCTTTGCCGCGCAAGCAGTAGTGCAGGGTAAAGTTTGTTTTGAAATACGGCCCTTTGGCGGGGGCGTCGGAATCCATTTTTTCGTAACCCACCACCATGACGTAAAAGTCATCGGTAATTCCGGAATTGATGTATTTGAAAAAGACTTTGTTTTCCGAAAGAATATCCGACATAATTTTTCTCCGTTGCGTGCTTTGCCTACATTATAGCAAAAATGTGGCAAAAAACAAGTGTTTGGTACGTATAAGTCGATATTTTCCATATCATAGTCAATATCGTTTATTGTTTCGTCAATTTCATTGCGTTATAATGTGTGTATAAAAATATGCAAGTCGGGTAGGGTACAATGCTGAAAATCGCCCATAAACTTCATACGGAAAAGCGCTCGCACGGGATCTTCGTTACCGTGTTCGGGGGCGACAGCGAAATCCTTACACGCTTGGGCGAATGGGACGCCGACAAACTTTCGGCGGCTTACCGTGTGAGCGTTTGCTGGATGGCGGTAAAAAACGACGGTACCGTACCCGAAGAAACACAGTATCTTATGCTCAAAAAAGGCGATTGCTATACGCTCGTGTTTGCGCTGGCTTGCAACGCGGCGCGTTCGTCGCTGTACGCAGAGGGCAAAAACCTTTACGTGCGTACCGAAACGTACGATACGTCCACTGCGGTGGGCGCGACGCATATCGCCTATGTTATTTCCGGAACGAATCCCTACCGCCTGGTAGATACGGCGTATGCCGAAATGCAGGCGGAACTGAAGACGTTTTCATGCAAAGGCGACAAACCGGCGCCCGCGTTTGCCGATTATTTCGGGTTTTGTACCTATAACGCGCTTTGCGCTTCCGTTACCGAAGAAAATCTCGTCAAGTCGCTTACCATGTTCCGAGACGGAGGTATACCCGTAGGGTTTGTGATTGCCGACGACGGTTGGCAAATGCACGAGGGCAATATGCTGACCGGCTTTTGCGAGGATGCCGAAAAATTCCCCGACGGATTGCACAGTACGATAGGTATGCTCAAGCGGGAGTTCGGGCTGAAAAAGTTTTTGTGTTGGCACACCTACAACGGCTACTGGCAGGGCGTGAAGGCCGCCGCGTTTCCGGAGTTGCAAGTCAAGACGGAGTATTTCACGGTACCGTCGCGCTTTAAGAGCGAAGTGGCGGTGGCGGGCGGCACGGTGAATACCGTGACCGGTTGCTTTTATCCCGACAATATCATCGATCTGCCGTGCGGATTCCCGCAAGGCGAGTTGTACGACTTTTACAAACCGTTCTACGAAAAGTTGTCGGCATCCGGGGTGGACGGCTCCAAGCTGGACGCTATGGCATGGGTGGAGGCGTTTTCGCAGGGCAAAGGCGGCAGAGTGGCCATGACGGCGAATATGGTGCGCGGATTGGAACGTGCGTCGCGCGAAGCGTTCGGCGGCAATCACATAAACTGTTCGTCTTGCAGTAACGACTTCTTTTACAATACGCACAACGAGGGCGTGACCCGCGTTTCCACCGACTATTTTCCCGACGACAAAAACTCGTACTTTCATCATATTTATTCGTCGGCGTCGGTTTGCTTTTGGACGCAGCCCATTCTGTTCGGCGATTGGGATATGTTTCAGAGCGGTAATGCGGCGGGTGCTCTGCACGCCAAGGCGCGCGCGATTAGCGGCGGTCCCGTGTACTGCTCGGATAACGCCGAAACTTTCGATGCAAGCGTGCTGCGCCCTCTCGTCTCCGAGAGCGGTAAAGTGGCGAAATGCCTGTATGATGCCGTGCCGAGCGAGGATTGTCTGTTTCTCGACAACGAGGAAAAGCGGCCGCTTAAACTCTTCAACGCGACGCCCTGCGCTTATGTTTTGGGCGCATTCAACTGCAAGTCGGAACGCGTGGAGGGAGACTGCGCGCTGTGCGACATAGACGGTTTGCCGCAAGAAAAATATGCGGTGTATTCCGACGTTCGCGGATTTATGGGCGTAAAAAACCACGACGACAGTCTGCACGTAGCGCTGAACGGATTTGAAGCGGAAGTGTTTACCGTATCGCCCGTTATAAACGGTGCGGCGGTCGTAGGGCTGAAAGGCGCCTACAATCCGTCGGGTTTCGTAAAAGACGTTTGCGCAAACGGTGAAACGCTCACGCTTGTTACGGCAGACGACGGCGAATATCTGGTGTATCTGTCTTCGCAAAACGGATTGGTTTCGGTAAAAAGCGTAAACGGAAAAGCCACTGTGCGACTGGGATAAAAAGGGGATTGTATATGCGGAAAATGAGAGGAAAAATCGGAATCATCGTGTGCCTGCTGCTGTCGGTATTGCTGGTGTTTGCGGCGTGCGCAGACAAGACGGAGAATCGTCCCGACGGCGACAAAAACGGCGCTGCGGGCATTACAACGCCCGACGATACGAATACGCCCGACGACAAGGAGAAGGAAGAACCGAAAATACTTTCGGCATCGGCGCTCGCAGAAGCACTCGCGACGACGGCGTATACGTCGAATATCCGCGGCGAAGAAGTATACGGGCTGACCGATCCGTCGAGCGTCGGCGTAGACGAAAAGGCTATGCAAACGGTCAAGTATCCTGCGCCGTCCGATGCGGACTGTATCGTGTTTGCGGCGTCGGATTACAACGTAACGGCGGGTAGCGTAGACAACAGCGGCGCATTCGGCACGTTGGTAAACGCTTTGCGCGGCGTCGCCGGTACGAAGAAAGTCAAATTGGAAAGCGGTACCTACCGTTTTTCGCGGACGGTCAATCTGAGCAATCTTACGGACGTGTACTTTTGCGGCGGAGAAGACACCCGTTTTGTCATGACGCAATGGGTGACAACGTTGAATATTTCCAATTGCAGCAATCTGCACGTAAACGACATTGCAATCGATTACGATCCCTCGCCCAATATTGCGGGGACAATCGAAAGCGTGGATACGGCACAAAAGCGGGTGGTGATACGGCCCGACGAAGAATTCGACTTGCGTCTCGGCGTATACGGCGGCGGTAACTTTACGCAAGGTTCGTATCTCGAGTACGAATACGACGAGCTTACCAAAGCATACAAACCCAAAGCAGACGGCAACCTCAAGTATAACGACATGATCACTTACAAAAAGTATGATGCGGATAGCAATACGCTTACGCTCGGCTTCGACAGTATGGCGAAAGTGGAAGCGGGGACCGGTGTGGCGGTTGCCTTTACCATGTACAACAATCCCGCCGTTTCGACGCAGGACAGTTCCGACATTTATTTTGAAAATACGGACGTGATCTGCGCTCCCGGAATGGCATTCTACAACGTCTCCGACCGCAATATGTTTTTTAATCGCAGCGATGTGCGCTTGGATCCCGATTCTTCCCGTCGGATGACCGCTTCCGCCGACGGCATCCATTGCAAGGATGCAACGGGAAACCTGCAAATCACGGGATGTCTTTTGGAGGCGTCGCACGACGACAGCATCAATATCTGCAACTTTTATAAGACGGTGGTGTCCGCTTCGGGCAATACGATCGTGTGCAACGGTACGCCCGGATTCGATTTTCCGCTGACACGCAACAGTACCGTGGATATTTACCGCCCGAACGATTACGGGTTTGCGGCAAGCTTCAAGGTGACGAAAGTCGCGCAATCGGGGCTGACGTACACCCTCACCGTAGACGGCGACGCGAGTGAGGTGCGGGCGGGATATCTTGTAGGCAACGCGACGCGCGTCCCCAGGGTGCGCATAGAAAACAACATATTCCGCAATAAGCGTAATCGCGGCATTTTGGCGCAGTTCCGCAATTCCAGGATATGCAACAACGCGTTTATAAACGTATTGCACGGACCCGTCATGATGCACAGCGTGTGGGACGATTTCCACGAAGCGATTGTGCCGCGCGATATAGAAGTGCGCGGAAACAAGTTTATCGGAAACAACGCGGCAAGCGGCTTAAACGGCGACGTGTACGTGTTTGTGTACGGCAAAGAGTACCAAACGGTGAGCGGAACCATCACCGGCATTACCGTTGCCGACAACTTCTTTACGGATACGATTTATTGCGGCGTGTATATGCGCGGTGTGGGGCAGAGCGAGGTGAAAAACAATTTCTTCTACGACGTCGCTACCCGCGGCGGAAGCGACAGGACGTCGTCGGTCTCTCTCCGAACGACCGATACGGTGACGGTTACCGACAATTATACGCTGTTTTCCGGCCCCCGCAAAGAGAACTATGTATTCTTGTACGAGGCGGAAACGGCGCAAATCACTGCGGAGAACAATCCCGTACATACGAAATAACTCGGCAAACCCGCCGATTTATGATAAGATATTAGGAGGAAATGAACATGAAGAAAAGATGGACTGTGTTGGTTGTCGTGCTTGTTACCTGCCTGTTGTTCGCATTTGCGGCAGTGGGTTGCGGAAACAACGACAAAAAACCGAATCCGCCGGATAATCCCGGAATCGAAACGCCGGGCGGCGACAACCCCGGCGGAGATAACCCGGGCGGCGACGAGGAAGATCCCGATCCTACCGATCCCGTGATTTCCTTCGGCGAAGGCGTATCGCGCAAACTTACCGCAGCAGTGGGCGAAACCATCGATTTGCCGATTGCGTCCGCCGTTGACGAGCTGGAGGGAGACCTGTCGGCCGACATTTGGCTGGAAGCGGATTTCAAGAACAAATACGCGACGATTACCGTTGACGAAGAAGCGACCGACGGCAAAGTGCACGCTACGTTCGTTTCGTACACCGCAGGTACGCACATGGTCAGTTACCTTGTGGAAAACTCGTACGGGCTTTCCGATTCTACGTACGTAAACGTGGAGGTGACTGCGCAGAATCCCGACGTGGCAGTGCAACACGGCGACCTTTCCGAGTTGGAGGGCGGCGGCATCTACGAAGAAAACTTCGCCGACTTCAAGAGCGATTTCGTGCGCGAAATCAACAACGCGCAAGTGGTGGCGACCGCCGATGCCATAGAGGGGAACAGCCTGGTACTCGATTACGGCAAGGGCGGCCAAAATATCATACAGACGCTTGCGATTGCGCCGTATTTCAAGACGGGTATGTGGAAGTTTTCCTTCGACGTCAAATTGGTGGACGGTACGCCCTCGGCAGCTTTTTGGGACGACTTTTACGTGGGGTACCATTCCATATCGTCGCCTCCCACGTTTGAAGCAAACGCGCAAATCGGCACTCTCGCTCCCGCGGTAAAGAATCTGACGGCAGGCGGTGAGGCCGTGCGCGTGCAATTCGATTGCGGACTGATCGAAGTGCCTGCTACCGAAACGGGCGGCTACTTCCAGATTTTCTGTAGTCCCGAAGACGGCAGATACAAGGTCAAATACGCTTTCGATAACTTTCGGATCGAATATATCGAGCGCAATGTGACCACGCAAAAGCTCACACACGCCGATCTGATTGCCGCCGACGATATGACGGTAACGTACGACTTTAACGACCTTTACACGTCGGTAGGCGCGTCCGAGCCGGTACTTATTTCGGAGATCGAAGACAGCGCCGCAAAAACGGCGATATCGGGCGCAGACGCAGGAATGTTCGGAGATATGGTGATGGAGCTTTCCGCCGCCGCGAATGATCATTCCATTATGGCATTCGATACCAATACCTTTGAAAAAGGCTACAAGTACACGGTTTCGTTCACGTATTTTACGAGCGAAACGCAGGCGCACTACTTTATCGTCAAGCGTATAGGCGTGGACAACACCACTCTCGACAGCAACTTTATGACGCCCAATCGCGTGGGGACTTGCGAAATCTCCTTTGAATACAAGGAGGTCGACGGTCCTATCGACACCCTGACGATTTACGGCAATATCCACGCATACGTGGGCCGCATTACCATCAAGGCGGAAGAGCTTAGCGTCGTACCCGGTGAATTCGTGGTGGATGCGTGCAACACGTCGGTGACGCCCGAAGCGATTCTCGCAAGCGGGCATACGTACGACCAGTCGGCGGGGAACTATGCGTCGGTCGGCATCTTCTACAAGATTGCCGAGCTTGCCGACGGCGACATGAAAACCGCTCTTACCGGCGCGCAAGGGTTCGGCGAAAGCGTATGGCAGATAAAAGTGGCGAAGGGGGATGCCAGCACGTACATATCGGCGCTGGACGGAAAATTCGTAAAAGGGTATACTTACACCGTAGAGTTCTACGCGTACGTGGAAAGCTATACGAAGGGCGTTGCGCTGATCACCACCGACGCGGGCAATGTGGAAGCGAAGATCGAAAGAACGCAGGTGAGCGGCAAGATTTACAAATACACCATCGTGTATCCGGCGGGCGCCTTCAACCGTTTGATGCTCTATCCGCAGAGCGCATGGGAAATTTACGTGGGGAACGTAAAAGTAACCGCCGAAGAGACGCCTTACAGCGAGTTCCCTCCGGAGCCTGCGACGCCTTCGCCTTCTATGCAGCAGTGGTCTCCGCTTGCGAACGTGGGAGATAAACTTACGGTGGATTTCTCCGACAGTACGTTTTCCAACTTCAGTACGGGAAACAATTTCTTCCCCACGCAATTACCCGACGACAACTATGTGCTTTATTGCAGTCAAGGCGTTACGCATATATTCAGCGTCAGCGGCTCGAGTGCGGAAACGTCTTTGCTGCAAAACGGCAGAAGCTACAGCATTACCTTCAAGTATAAGACTGACGTTGCGATAAGCTTCTATTTCGGTTATACGCCCAACGGGAGCGGTACCCAATTCGGAACTTCGGCTTCCCTCACCGTCAGCGACGAGTGGCAAACCGCAACCGTTACATTTACCGTAAATGAAGAAACCGCCGCGCAAACGCATTTGACGATTTACTGTGGAACGGCGGCAAATATACTTATCGACGACGTAGTCATCGAATGCACCGCAATAGTTTAATGGCAAAATAACCTGAGCGGGGTTTCCGCTCTGCGTTGCAGTCCTCCTCTTCCGCTCGCATTTGCGGGAGAGGGACGGGCGCAAAATCCCCTTATATCAAACGGAGTGACAGCTATGGAAAAACTTCTCGGCGCGAAAAAGACGCCCAAGCAAAAACTGAAATATTTCTGTAAGCACGTCAAAAAGGACAAGTGGTTGCTTTTGTTATTGTTGCCCGCTTTCGCCTTTCTGATCGTGTTTTGCTACGTTCCCATGTACGGCGTGATTATAGCGTTCAAAGAGTACAATGCATTCAAAGGAATTATGGGAAGTCCGTGGGCGTCACCCTTTTATAAGCATTTTCTTTCCTTTGTATCCGACTCGAGTTTTTGGCTCATATTGCGCAACACCTTTATTATTGCATTGACTTCGGTAATACTCGACGCGCCGTTGCCGGTAATTTTCGCACTGATGATCAACGAAGTTACCGACAAAAAGACGCAAAAGATAATTCAGACCGTGTCTTACGCGCCGTATTTCGTTTCCGTAGTCGTTGTGGTGGGTATCTGCCAGAACTTTACGGGACTCGATCACGGGGTGGTTAACGTAATTTTGCGCAAATTCGGACTGGAGGGCACCGTGTCGTATATGAGCAATCCGTCGTGGTTTTTGCCGATATACCTTATTTCGGGACTGTGGCAGGGACTCGGTTGGTGGGCCATCATATACGTGGGCACGCTTGCAAACGTAGACGCTTCGCTCGTAGAGGCGGCAAAGATCGACGGCGCCAACCGCTTTAAGCGCGTTATACACGTAAATCTGCCCGCCATACTTCCCATGGCAACGCTCAGCCTTATCCTCAGTGTGGGCAGTCTGATGTCCGTCGGTTTCGAGAAAATTTATCTCATGCAATCCGATCTGAACCAAAGCGTAACGGAAGTCATTCCCACCTATGTATACAAGCGCACGTTCGGCACCAAAGGCATTAAGCCGTACAGCTTCGGCACGGCAGTGGGATTGTTCAATTCGGCTATCAATATCGCGCTCTTGTTTATTGCCAACTTTATCAGCAAACATGCGGGAGGGGAGACGGTAATATGAAAATGAGCAAAGGCGAAAAGGTATTCGAATACGTCAATCTCGCGCTGTTGATTCTGATCTGTCTGTTGATACTGTATCCGCTGATTTATATTATATCGCAGTCGTTCTCTTCGCCGCAAGACGTGTATTTCGGAAAAGTCATCTTTTTCCCCAAGCATTTGTCGGTCAAGGCGTATAAGTACGTGTTCGACAAGTCGGAAATTTGGCGCGGGTATCTCAATACCGTCATCTATACCGTGATAGGCACGGTGATGAGTATGGTGCTTCTTTTTACGGCGGCCTTTGCGCTGTCGCGTAAAAATCTCGTGTTTCGTCGGTTTTTTATGACCTTGTTCGTTATTCCGATGTATTTCTCCGGCGGTATTATTCCGCTGTACATTCTTATCGACAGTCTCGGCATCATGAATACCATGTGGTCGTTTATCTTGCCGTCGCTTCTGTCGTCGTACTATATCATTCTGGTACGCACCTATATGTCGAGCAGTATTCCGTTCGAGTTACAGGAGAGCGCCATGATAGACGGCGCCAACGATATGCGCATTTTTGCGACCATCGTTTTGCCGCTTTGTAAGCCCATCGTGGCGGTCATGATGCTTTTCAGTATCGTCGGCTACTGGAACTCGTACTTTAATGCGCTCATCTTTATTTCCGACGAATCCAAATTTCCGTTACAGCTTGTACTGCAACAGATATTGTTGCAAAGCGACACGTTGGGCGGCGTTACCGACGTTTCCAACGCCGAATACGCCATGATGAGCGAAGCCATCAAATATTCGTCTATCGTAGTGTCCACGCTGCCGATCTTGCTCGCCTATCCGTTCTTCAGCAAGTACTTCGAGAAAGGACGTGTGTTGG
>CAMUPJ010000015.1 GCA_947090725.1 uncultured Clostridia bacterium | reverse complement strand
AGTCGCAGCCATGATTATTATACCGTCGTTCTTCTCGAAGCCGTCCATCTGCACCAGCAGCTGGTTGAGCGTCTGCTCGCGCTCGTCGTGTCCGCCGCCGAGTCCCGCGCCGCGCTGACGTCCCACGGCGTCGATCTCGTCGATAAAGATGATACACGGCATGTTTTTCTTGGCTTGATCGAACAAATCACGCACACGGCTTGCGCCCACGCCTACAAACATCTCCACGAAATCGGAACCGGAAATAGAGAAGAACGGTACGTTCGCCTCGCCTGCCACCGCTTTGGCAAACAGCGTTTTACCGGTACCCGGAGGGCCGACCAAAAGCACGCCTTTGGGTATACGCGCGCCCACGGCGGTAAACTTTTGCGGCGCTTTGAGGAATTCGACGATTTCCGCAAGCTCCTGCTTCTCTTCGTCGGCGCCCGCCACGTCGGTAAAGCGCACCTTGAGGTTGCCTTGCACGTTGGCTTTGCTCTTGCCGAAATTCATGGCCTGCTTATTCTGCCCGCCCATACTGCGGAACAGGAAGAACGCCATTACGCCGATCAGAATGATTCCGATAATCGGGTACAGTATATTCCAAATGCTGCCGGCATTGCGGTCGTTGAAAACCACCGCAATTACGGGATATTTGGCTTCTGCGGCTTCGCGGGCGGCATTCTCGGCCGCCTCGATTTCCTCTTCGGTTTTGCCTTCTTCTTCCGCCTTTTTACGCGCCGCTTCCACCTCTTTTCCTATAAGACTGTCGCGGGTATTGAGACCGTTTGCGGTCTCAACCGACGCGCCCCAGTTATAAGTATTCACGTCTTCCCACGCAAGTTCGTACCGCGCGAACGCATACACGTCGTACGATTTCTTTTTGTTGTGTTTGCCGTCCACATAACGAACGCTGACTTTATCGCCGTTGATACTCACGCGAGCCACATGTCCCGCATCCAACTCCGCCTGAATTTCCGTGTAGGAAACTTCCGTTGCTTTATTGAGCGTAGTCGTCACAATCAAAGCCACGATAGCGAATATCACAAGAAACGATACAACCGCTATAATGCCTTTCGTGCTCGATTTCAAATACGTTACCTCCGAAACAAAACGGACGGTTCTTCCCCAAAGGGTAAAATTCCGTTATTGCTATAGTATATCACAGTTTCCCGCGCGATATCAAGCAATTTATACCAATTTACGGTTTTTGATTGTCGTGTGTCGGTTGTTTAAGTGTGCTGTGAAATGCGCCGCGCGGCAATTGTGCGCGGAATTCCCCGAAATTTTTTGCGTACAACTGTTGCGTATGCAAAACAAAAATGCTATAATAAAATTGTATGAAAAACTATTATACGGTTTTGGGTTTGTCCGAACGGGCAACCGACGAGCAGATCAAGCAAGCATACCGCATGCTTGCCAAACGGTATCACCCCGACTTGCATCCCGGCGATCCGGAATGCGCGCGCAAGTTCGCCATGGTCAACGAAGCCATGGAGCATATCGGTGACCCCGCTTCCCGTAAAGAATACGAGGCCGCCCGCATCGCAGAACAAAAGCAAGCGCAAGCCGCCGCCGCGCAAGCCCAGGCACAGGCACGCGCGCAGGCGCAGGCGCGGGCACAGGCGGCCGCCGCACAGGCGCGCGCGCAAGCCGCGCGTCCGGCAGGAGGCATGTACGCCGGCACGGCGGCAGGCGCCGCTTCGATCATCAACGACACCTACCGCAAAGGCTACAACGAGGGATTCGCCGCCGCGCAACAGTCGTTCAACGCTTCGCAGAACGCCACCGCCAAATCGTGGCAAGCGAGCGCGGAAAGCTGGCAAAAGGAAGCCGAAACGCGCAGGCGCGATCTGGAAAATATGCGCAGAGAACTGGATAACCTGCGCAGAGAACTGGATATTGCCCGCCAGCACATTGCCGATGCGGAAGCCAACACGCGCCGCACCGAAGCGTCGTTGCGCGTGCAGACACAGGCCACCGAAGACGCCAAGCGCCGCTACGAAGCGGAAGTCGCGTCGAGCGCGGCCATGAAAGAGACATACGAAGGCAAGATGCAGGAGCTGGAAAACCGTATCAATACCGAACGGGAAGCCCGCAGATTTTCCGACGGAGACAAAGTGCGTCTCAGCCGCGAAGTGACCCGTCTTAAAGAGGAAAACGACAACCTGCGCGCCAAGCTCGGCGAATGGGAAGCTTACGGGGAATCGGAAGAAGAGGACGAAGAACTCTCCGCCATTACCGACGAGTGGCACCTCAAAATAAAAGATTACAAAAAACGCTTCAAGGATACCTACTACGATACGTTGGGCGTAACCGTATGGGCCACCAAACCCGAAATCGACGCGGCCTACGCCAAAACGCTCAAAAAGCTCCGCGGCAAAGAGAACGAAACGCTCAAAACGCAGAAAGCCGAAGAAGCGTATAAAGTACTGACCGACGACGGGGTGCGCAAACAGTACAACAGCGTACTCGGCATCTCCGAAGAAGAGATCGAAACACTGCGACGGGAACAACGCGATTACGAAAGCGCGCAGATCCGTATCGAAGAAAAAGCGGACGCCAACGACCGCGCCGCTTATATCGACGAGCTGAGCGGCCGCGCCGAAGAAGGAGACAGCGAAGCCGCCTTTACCCTCGGCGCCATGTGTCTTGCCGGCGAAGAAGTTCCCAAAGACGAGATGGAAGCGGTGCGCTGGTTTACGCTCGGCGCGGCAAACGGCAGCACCGACGCGCTGTATCACCTCGGACTGTGCTACCTCAACGGCGAAGGCGTGAATGCCGATCCCACCCGCGGCGTAGAACTGATCAAAGCCGCCGCCTATCGCGGAAACGAAGCGGCCAACGTATTTATGCGCGAAGCGGAAAGTAAGACATGACGGAAATTTCTCTCAGACTTCTGAGCCTGCTCTCCCCCGTTCTGCAAGACGAGGGACTGCGCGGCCTTGCAAACGCACGGATTGCCGCCGACCCCGCAACCATTGCCGACGGGTCGGCAACTTTTTACCGTGCGCTTTCGGCAAGCGGAGAAAGCACTGCCGCAGACTACCTGCGCACAAAACTGCTGACAAGCGACAACGTGTTTGCACGCGCGGCGGCCGACCGTATCACCCCGGCACTGACGGAACGCGTCGATCTCGAACTCTCGGTGCTTGCCGAACTCGTAAGCGCCCCCTGCACCCGCTTGCGCGATAAACTGCCGCCCGCCGAACGCCCCCTCTTCCCCGTGTGGGAAAGCGGCGTTTTTTCGCTTACCGCGCGGCAATTGGCGGACGAATACACCCGCGGCGGCTACGGGATCGTACGCACGGCCTCCGCCTTCACGTTCGATCGGAGCACACACACGCTTGTCCCGATTGGACACCGCAGCGAAATCTTACCCGACGACCTCAAGGAATATGCGGAAGAAAAAGAAGCGGTACTGCAAAACACCCGTGCATTTCTGGAAAACCGTCCCGCACAACACGTTCTTCTGTACGGCGACCGCGGCACGGGCAAATCCAGCACGATACACGCGCTTTGCAACCACTTTGCGCCGCAGGGACTCAAACTCGTGCAACTGACGAAAGCGGATATTCCGCAACTGCCGCAAATCAAGGAGTTGCTGTCCTCTTTCCCCCGTTTGCACTTTATCGTCTTTTTGGACGATCTCACGATGGAAGAAAACGACGAAGCGTTCGGCGCGCTCAAAGCGGCGCTCGAAGGCGACCTTTCCACCGCGCCCAACGTCCGCATTTACGCCACCACCAACCGCCGACACGTGGTGCGGGAAACGCACGCTTCCCGCCAGGGCGACGACGTACATGCGGCCGACACGGTGGAAGAACAACTCTCGCTTTTCGACCGCTTCGGCTTGGTGCTCACCTATATTGCGCCCGACAAGCGGCAATATCTTTCCATTCTCGGCCAGATTCTGCGCGATGCGGGAATGGATTTTGCGGAAAGCGAACTGACGCTTGCCGCCGAACGGTACGCACTCGAAAAAGGCGGCCGCTCTCCCCGCGCGGCACGCCAATTCGCCGATTCGTATATTGCCGCCCGCAAAAAAGCGGCAAAAAAATAGTTTTCAGGATTTTTTCGCGAGCAATTCCTCGTAATACGTCTCGAGATTTGCCGATATCTTTCCCAACGTCGCATAAAACGCCATGCGATCTTCGTCCGACAGCGCATTGTCTTTTCCTGCCTGCACGGCGCAATCCGCGCGCGCGTCCAAATGCACGGAAAGCGCTCTTCCCGCATCGGTCAGCCGAATGGGCGCATTGTATCTCTGCGAATCGTACGCAACGTACCCTTTTTGCCGCAATACCCGCAACGCACGGGAGATCGCCGCTTTATCTTCCAAAGTCAGCTTGCTCAGTTCCACCGCCGTCAGCCCGTCCGGACGATGCGCCAAATAATATACGCACATCATGTGAATGGCTTTGAGGCCGTATTCCGCCATTTCGTACTGCTTGATGCGCTGTACCAGCTTATTGAGCCGAAGAACCGAAACGGTGAAATTCTCGAACACTGTATCCATATCGTTCCCACCTTGCGGAAAACTCTGCATTTTTTACTATTATACTTTTTCTCCGACGGGGTTGTCAAGAAATAAGTTTGCAAGCGGCATCGACAAAATACATTGGATTTTCTCTTGAAAAACGGCATGTTTCATGCTATACTGACAGACGGAACGGAAAAAACGGAGAGATGAGAGGGAAATGAACACAGTCGAATGGGCGATGCAAATCGCCGAAAAGATTTACGAAAAAGAACAAGCCGTAGCGGCGCGCAATGCGCACGTAATTCCTTACACTACGCACAACGGCAAGTTCGACGATTTTTCCCGCCGCGATATCGGTTGGTGGACAAACGGCTTTTGGGCGGGTCTTTTATGGCAATTATACGGCGCGTTCGGAATACGAATATGCGCAAAGCCGCCGAAGAAATCGAAGAAAAACTCGACGGCAGTCTTTGCAACGCGCAAAGCATGGATCACGACAGCGGTTTTAAGTGGTTGCTTACGGCAGGAGCAAATTACCAACAGACCGGCAGTGCCGCCTCTCTCAACCGATTGCTTTTGGCCGCAACCAACCTCGCGGGACGGTTCAATCCCGCAGGCGGATTTCTTCGCGCCTGGAACGACGGCGGCGACGGCTCTCGGGCCGGATGGGCCATCATCGATTGCATGATGAATCTCCCGCTGCTGTATCTTGCAAGCACATATACCGGCGATCCGCGGTTCGCGCAAATCGCCGTAGCCCACGCCGACTGCGCCGCAAAAAATTTCGTGCGCGCCGACGGCTCGGCATGTCACATTATACGGTTCGATCCCGCTACCGGCGCTTGCCTGGGAAGCATCGGCGGGCAGGGGTATGACGAAAATTCCGCCTGGACGCGCGGACAAGCCTGGGCAATCTACGGATTCGCCCTAAGTTTTCGGCATACCGATCGGCGCGCGTATCTCTCGGTCGCCGAAAAGGTTGCAAACAACTTTCTTTCCCACATTCCCGAGAGCGGACATATTCCGGTAGACTTCCGTCAACCGACCGATTGCCCGTGGGAAGACGCATCCGCCGCCGCCGCGGCCACGGGCTCGGTTGTCACTTCGGCTTCGCCTTGGTGCAACGCTTCGTTTTCTTCTTCCATACCATACCTCCTGGGTAAAAAATAACGAAGAAAAGTAAAATCGTCTGCCGAGACGCCGTTTGAAGCGGTAGCAGACGATAGAATCTACCTATTTTTCATAGATACTGCGCTTGAGGATTCCCACATACGGCAGATCACGGTATTTCTGGGCGTAGTCCAGCCCGTATCCCACAATAAATTCGTTCTCGATCTCGAAGCAGGTATAGTCCGCCTGCACGGGTACCTCTCTGCGCGACGGCTTATCGAAAAGCGATACGATGGTAAACGACTTGGCGCCCCGCCCCAGTATGAGATCTTTCATGCGCATGAGCGTATGCCCCGTATCGACAATATCTTCTACGAGAATCACGTCTCTGCCTTTAACGGACGCCGCGAGATCCATTACGATCTTGGGCATACCCGAACTGACGGCATCGCTCCCGTACGAAGACATCGTCATAAAATCGAGTTGCACCGACGTTTTCATTGCCCGCACAAGATCGCAAAAGAAAAACACGCTTCCTTTGAGTACGCTGATGGCAAGCGGCGTGGTCCTCGCAAACCGTTCGTCCAACCATGCGGCCGCCTTTTGTACCTTCTCGGCAATCTGCTCCTTTGTCAATACAATTCTTTCCAGATCTTCGTGCATACTTCCTCCCGAACTACATCTGCGGTTTCAGTATAACACATAAATCGACAAAAAGCAATTTTTTACTGCGCTGTCCTTTCAAGAAAAATTATTGTCACTGCGGGTTACGGTCGTTCCGCTGCTTCCGTCCGCCCCCTTTTTGCCGCCTGCGCCGCGAATCCGAATGCAACCACCCCGAAAACCACCGTGCATGCCAACAACAGTGCGCAAAGGATTGCACTCAAGCGCACACCGTGCGTATTCTTTCTCATCATCTTTCCATTTCTCCTTTTTCCTTTGTTTTATTCTACGATTTTAATCTGTATCTTGGTTGCGATACAAGCGTACAATCTATTATCGGATTCGTCTCTATAATACGCCACGCTGATATCTACAGTATATATTCCGACTTCCACAAGCTTGGATTGGGGTAATCTGTTGGGCCCCTCTAGCATCATTTCCACTTTGTGTCAATACCCCGTTTTTTTGCGATTTTCGCGTTTTACGCAAGATTGGCCGCGCATTTTTTTGCCATATAATTAAGCCGCGGTTCCCGGGATTTCCTGTATTTGACGACAAAGCAAAAGCATGAAAAAACCGACGCAATCTTGCGTCGGTTTCGTCGGAGATCAATCATTGCGGAGAATTATTCTTCGGCCTCGCCTTCGGTTTCCACTTCTTCCGCTTCGGGCGCCGCAACCGCTACGCACACCACGTTGCCTTCGTTTTTCATCTTCATCATGCGCACGCCTTGCGTATCGCGACTGATTTTGCTGATTTCTTTGGCGCGCAAACGGATAATGGTGCCGTTGTCGGCAATGATCATCACGTCGTCGTCGGGCATGATCTGCTTAAGGTTGACGAGACGTCCCGTCTTATTGTTGAATACGCCTGCTTTGATACCCTTACCGGCACGGCTCTGGAGTCGGTAATCGTCGATATCGGTACGTTTTCCGTAACCGTATTGCGACACGGTAAGTACCTCGCTGCCGTCTTTGACCACCGTCATATCCACGATAAAGTCGTCGTCGTCGATTTTCATCGAGCGGACGCCCTGCGTATCGCGACCCATCAGGCGCACGTCTTCCTCGCTGAAACGGATACATTTACCCGCCGACGACGCCACGAGAATTTCGTCTCTTCCGCACGTAAGCTGTACCGAAATAAGTTCGTCGCCCTCCACGAGGTTGATGGCAATCTTACCCACCTTGCGAATGGAGGCAAATTCCTCGAGCGACGTCTTTTTGATGAGTCCGCGCTTGGTGGCCATAATGAGGTTGCCGCGCATATCCTCTTTGATGGGAATAACGGCATTCACCTTTTCGCCTTCGCCGAGTTGCAAAAGATTGACAATGGCTCTGCCGCGCGCCGTACGCTCCGCCTCGGGCACCATATACGCTTTAATCGCGTATACCTTGCCGAGATTGGTAAAGAACAACAGATCGTCGTGCGTGCACGTAACGAACATATTTTCTACGAAGTCTTCTTCTTTGGGCTTATGCGCAGTAACCCCTTTGCCGCCGCGGTGTTGCGTGCGGTATTCGGTGGTGGGCAGACGCTTGATATATCCGAAGTGCGTCATGGAGATGACCACGTCTTCTCTTTCGATCAGATCGCCGATTTCGATATCGTCGAAGTCCACGCACAACTCACTGCGACGCGGCGTATCGTATTTTTCTTTGATTTCGTTCAGTTCGGTCTTGATGATTTCCGTCACGCGGTGCGGATTGGCAATGATATTTTTAAGGTCGGCAATGAGTGCTTTGAGTTCGGTAAGCTCGGCGCGCAAGTGCTCCACCTCGAGACTGGTGAGGCGCTGCAGGCGCATTTCCAAGATGGCGTTGGCCTGTTTGTCGGAAAGGATAAACTCGCTCATGAGCTTTTCGCTCGCCTCGAACTTATCGCGGCTGGCCTTGATAATCGCCACGACTTTATCGATATTGGCAAGCGCCTTTACGAGTCCTTCGAGGATATGCGCGCGCTCTTCCGCTTTCTCGAGATCGTAACGCGTACGACGCAACACTACGTCTTTTTGGTGTTCGAGATAGTAGTAGAGCATCTCTTTGAGATTGAGAATTTTGGGTTCGCCGTTCACGAGCGCCAAGAACGTGATGCCGCTCGAAGTCTGTAACTCGGTATGCTTAAACAGCATGTTCAGTACGACTTGCGCCTGCGCGTCTCTCTTGATCTCGATGACGATGCGCATACCTTGGCGGTCGCTCTCGTCGCGGATATCGGAAATCCCTTCGATGCGCTTGTCTTTTACCAGGTCCGCCATGTTCTTGATGAGCTCGGCTTTATTCACCTGATACGGAAGTTCGTGGACGATGATGCGCTGACGGGTCTGTCCGCCTTCGCCGCGCGGAGAATACTCCTCGATCTCGGTGCGGGCGCGCATTACCACGCCGCCGCGTCCCGTACGGTACGCATGACGGATATTGGCTCTGCCCATAATGAGCGAACCGGTGGGGAAATCGGGCGCGGGAATATACTGCATAAGCTCGTCTACGGTAATATCGGGGTTGTCGATGAGCGCATCCACGCCGGAAATCACTTCGCCCAGATTATGCGGCGGGATATTGGTGGCCATACCCACGGCGATACCGTCGCTGCCGTTTACCAAAAGATTGGGGAAACGCGCGGGAAGCACCGTAGGTTGCTCGAGCGTGTCGTCGAAGTTGGGGTACCAATCCACCGTCTCTTTATCGATGTCGCGCAGCATTTCGCCGGCAATCTTACTGAGACGCGCTTCGGTATAACGCTGTGCGGCCGGGGGATCGCCGTCCACCGAACCGAAGTTGCCGTGTCCGTCCACGAGCGGACAACGAATCGTAAAGTCCTGCGCAAGTCGCACCAGCGCCATGTATACCGCGCTGTCGCCGTGCGGATGGTATTTGCCCAGCACGTCGCCCACGACGCGGGCGCATTTGCGGTACGGCTTATCGGAAAAGAGATTGAGTTCTCCCATGGAATACAGAATTCTTCTGTGCACCGGCTTTAATCCGTCGCGTACGTCGGGAATGGCACGCGATACGTTGACCGCCATGGCATACGCGATAAAGGAGGTTTTCATCTCCTCTTCGAGTTGAATCTTAATGACCTTCGTATTGTCTACGTGCTTGATTTCATCGTCGCTATAGTTGCGTTTTTTCATGTTTTAATGCTCCCTACCCTTGCTTAGATATCCAAATTCTCTACAAGTTTGGCGTTCTCTTCAATAAACTTTCTTCTGAGTTCCGGCATCTCACCCATAAGAATGGTAAAGATTTCGTCGGCGGCAAACGCGTCGTCCATCGTGACCTGCTTGAGGGTACGGAATTCGGGACTCATCGTCGTGTGCCAAAGCTGTTCCGCGTTCATCTCGCCGAGACCTTTGTAGCGTTGCACTTCGGTACCCTTGCGCCCCAATCGATCCAACGTTTCGTTGAGTTCACGTTCGCTGTAGCAATAATAGTCGTTCTTTCCCTTGCTCACTTTGTAAAGCGGCGGCATCGCGCTGTACACGTGGCCTTTCTCGATGAGCGGACGCATATACCGGAAGAAGAACGTAAGAAGCAGAATCCGTATGTGACTGCCGTCCACGTCGGCATCGGTCATACAGATAATCTTGTCGTAGCGGAGTTTGCTTTCGTCGAAATCCTCCCCCACGCCGCAACCGAACGCGGTAATCATTGCCTTGATTTCGGCATTTTCGAGCACTTTGTTCAGGCGGGATTTCTCTACGTTGAGAATCTTGCCGCGAAGCGGCAGAATCGCCTGAAATCTGCGGTCGCGTCCCTGTTTTGCCGTGCCGCCTGCGCTGTCGCCCTCGACGATATAAATTTCGCAATGTGCGGGATCACGGTCGGAGCAATCGGCCAGTTTGCCGGGAAGCGTCGTCGTCTCGAGTACGCCTTTGCGCCGCGTCAGTTCGCGGGCGTTGCGCGCCGCATCGCGGGCGCGTTGCGCGGTGATACATTTAAGCACCAACTCTTTCGCTTCTTTGGGATTCTCCTCGAGATACGTCCCCAATCCTTCGACAAGCGCTTTTTCCACAAGTCCGCGCATTTCGCTGTTGCCGAGTTTGGTTTTGGTCTGCCCTTCGAACTGCGGCTCGGTAAGTTTGACGCTGACTATGGCGGTAAGACCTTCGCGCACGTCGTCGCCCGAAAGCTTTTCTTCCTCTTTGCAGATATTCTGCTTGTGCGCGTAATCGTTAATTACCTTGGTGAGCGCATTCTTAAAGCCCACCAAATGCGTGCCGCCCTCTTCGGTATTGATATTGTTGGCATACGAGTACATGACTTCGTTGTAGCTGTCGTTGTACTGCATGGCGATTTCCACGGTATTGTCTTTGTACGTCTTTTCGATATACAACGACTGGGGAAAAAGCGTTTCCTTACTGCGGTTGAGGTAATCCACGAAATCCAGAATACCCCCTTCGTAACGGAACGTTTCCTGTTTCTCTCTTCCGGGGCGGTTGTCGATCAACTGAATCGTCAATCCCTTATTGAGATAGGCCACCTCGCGCATACGGGTGCGAATGAGATCGTAGGTGAACTCGATGGTCTCGAAAATTTCGTCGTCGGGGAAGAAAGTGACTTTGGTGCCGGTGCGCTCCGTCTTGCCCACCTCCGCAAGCGCCCGCATGGGTACGCCGCGGTTGTATTTCTGCCGGTAAATCTTGCCGTTTTTGTACACTTCCACTTCCAGCCATTCGCTGAGCGCGTTTACGACCGAAAGACCCACGCCGTGCAAACCGCCGGACACTTTGTATCCTCCGCCGCCGAACTTACCGCCCGCATGGAGCTTGGTGAGTACGACCTGCACCGAGCTGACTTTTTCCTTGGGGTGAATATCTACGGGGATTCCGCGCCCGTTGTCGGTGACGGAAACGGCCCCCTCTTTGGTGAGTTCCACCAAGATGGTATCGCAATACCCCGCCAACGCTTCGTCCACGCTGTTGTCCACGATTTCCACGATAAGGTGGTGCAGTCCGCGCTCGTCGGTACTGCCGATGTACATGCCGGGACGCTTGCGTACCGGCTCGAGTCCCTCGAGCACCTGAATTTCACTACTGTCGTAATGCGTATCGATTTTTTTTGCCATATGTCTCCCTGTGGTCTCCTTGCGGCGCCGCCGCCCCTATTTGCAAGCGCGTTTCCCCGCACCGAAATGCGCAAAAATCCCCTTGCAATCTTACGGAAACATTATACCACGATTCGGGGATAAAAGAAAAGCGTTTTGGAGCAATTTCTCGCGTATTTTTTGCGTCGAAATTTCGCACATGCGCTCTCGCGCCCGCATTTGCCCCTCTACGCCACGAAATTTTGTGTTTTCGCTCACGAGTGCGGAAATCCAGGCTGCGTTTTCTTTCGGATTCCGCCCTCTGTCGCGTCCGACCGAAAGCAAGCGACGCAAAGACAAGCAAAATTCTCCGCAACATGAGAAAACCCCCTGCCGATCGCAAGGGGTTACGCTTCTTACCGCGCTTTTCGCCGGTCTCGTTTTTTGTAAAATCGTTGTCGCTTACGTATAACTTTCGTTGTCGGAAACGTGCCTTCTCACAATCAGCGGCACGCCCAGTTGCGATGCGATCTTGCGGCAACGGCGGATACTTTCGTTGGGGATGGTGTCCACCACGCTGAAGCGCACGGAAAGCCCCGCCGCCTTGCAATCCTTGGCAAAGTCGAGGATTTCGTCGTGCGTGAACATGCCGAAGCGAGGATGGCAAAGGCTTTGGTACGCGGCGCGTTCCGCCTCGTTGAGCGATACGGACACTTCGTCTACGGCACCCACGAGTTCGGGTACGATATCGCGGTCGTTGATAAGACGTCCCTGCCCGTTGGTGTTCAGGCGCACGCGGACGCCGAGCGAACGCAGATACGCCCCCGTACGGGTGAGTGTATCCATGCAATAGGTGGGTTCGCCGTACCCGCAAAAAACCGCTTCTTTCAACGGTTTTCCGTAGGCCGCGACAGCCGCCCGCATATCCTCGAAAGACGGCTCCTTTTTCAGGCGCATATTGTACCCCACAAGCATATCGGAATTGGTGCGGATACAAAATTCGCACCGATTGCTACACTGGTTGGTAATATTCAGATACACTTTGCCGTCCAACTCGTACAAGTAATTATCCATTCATCTTCCTCTCCGCCGGGGATCGCTCCCTCTAAAGCACTCCGTCGAGTTTGGGCAATGCCCGATAGGCGTTCTGCCGGGTAATCTCGATCACTTCTTCTACGCCCATGCCGCGCACTTCGGCGATTTTTTCCGCTTGATACCGCACGTATCTGGGATAATTCGTTTCCCCTCTGTGCGGCATGGGTGCCAGATAGGGGCAATCGGTTTCGATCAGAATCCGATCCATCGGCAACGCCGCGATAATCTCGCCCGCGCGGGAATTTTTGAAAGTAATGCTTCCCGAAAAGGAGATGTAAAAGCCCATATCGACATATTGCAAAGCCGTCTCGCGACTACCCGAAAAACAATGCATGATTGCGCCCGCAGGCAAGCAATCGCGATACCGCCGGACAATCTCGTAAAAATCACCGTAGGCGTCGCGCACATGAAACATAGCGGGCAATTTAACCTGACGTGCCAGCTCCAATTGCTCCGTCAGCACGCGATGCTGGGCGCGCTTGTCGGTATCGTCGTAATGATAGTCCAGTCCGATTTCTCCCAAAGCCACGCATTTGTCGCTTTGCGTCAGTTCCCGCAACATCCCCAGATATCCTTGCCCCACTTTGGGCGCATCGGAAGGATGCACCCCCACGGCGGCATAGACCTTGGCGTTCTCCTCGGCTATTTTTACGGCATACGCACTGGAAAATTCATTATACCCCACGCAGACGATCCGTTCGATCCCGTCCGTCTCCATGTTGTCGATGATCTCCCGCGCACCGTGATATACGGGATCGGTCAGGTGCGCGTGCGTATCGATCAGCATACTTCCGCCCCGCTGTCTATCGCGGCTTCGGGCGTCACAAGTACCAACTTATCTCCTTGGGAAGCGCACAGAATCATGCCGCAGCTTTCGATGCCCCGCATCACGCGCGGCTTGAGATTGGCCACGAGCACCACGCGTTTCCCCACCATTTCTTCGGGCGTATAATGTTTGGCAATGCCCGATACCACCGTACGCGTCTCTTCGCCCACTTTGAGCGTGAGTTTGAGAAGTTTATCCGCTTTTTCCACCTTTTCGCAAGCGAGCACCTCCGCTACGCGCAACTGCACTTTGCAAAAATCGTCGATAGTGATGTATTCCCGTTCGTTTTCCGTTTCCATATTTTTATCCTCGCAACAAGGCGCATTGCTCTGTTTGTTTCCGAGCGTTTTGTTTTCTTTCGCTTTATCTGCTTTTGTCTCGTTTTCGCTCTTTTTCTCTTTGGGCGCGTTTGCTTGGGCCAGCTTCTCCAGTTCTTCCAGCTCCTTCTCTACATTAAGACGCGGGAAGAGCGCATCGATTTCCCGAACATGATATTCTTTCACGCCGCCGAAGCGGAGATTGCCGTTCCGCTCGGGGCATTGCAAGCCGAGACTTCCCAAAATCTTGCCCGCCGTCTCGGGAATAAACGGCAACAACAGCGTCCCCGCAACACGAATCGCCTCGTCCAGCACGTACAACACTTCGCGCAAGCGCTCCGTGTCTCCCGTCTTGCTCAGCACCCACGGCTGCGTACAATCGATGTATTTGTTGGCCGCTCCGATCAGATCGAAAATCTTCTCCAACGCCCGTTGCGGTTTGTAGTCGTTCATTTCCGCCGCGACCTCGCCGTACAGCGCATCGATCTGCGCCGTCATCGCGCCGTCCTCTTTGCCCGCTTTGCCGCGAGTGACGGTACCGCCGAAATACTGCACGTTCATCTTTCCCGTGCGCCGCACAAGATTGCCGAGGTCGTTGCAAAGATCGGCATTGATCCGCGTCAAAAACGTCTCGCCGGTATACGCGCCGTCCGCGCCGAAAGGCATCGCGCGCAACAGATAGTAGCGCAACGCATCTTTGCCGTAGCGTGCCGAAAGCACAAACGGATCCACTACGTTCCCCTTCGACTTACTCATCTTGTCGCCGCCGAACAACAGCCACCCGTGCGCCACCACGTGTTTGGGAAGCGGCAGATCGAGCGCCATGAGAATCGCCGGCCAAATGATGGTGTGGAACCGCACGATTTCTTTGGCCATCAGATGCAGATCCGCCGGCCAATACTTCGCCGTATCGGCGGAGAAATTCTCGCCGTCGTACCCGAGCGCGGTGATATAGTTGGAAAGCGCGTCGATCCACACGTAGACGATATGCCCCGGATCGAATTCCACCGGCACCCCCCAGGTAAAGCTGGTGCGCGATACCGCCAAATCTTCCAATCCCGCGTCGATGAAATTATTGACCATCTCGTTGATGCGGCTTTCGGGACGCAGAAAATCGGTTTCGGTCAGAAGCTTACGGATCCGCGGCGCGTATTTGCCGAGACGGAAAAAGTAGCTTTCCTCTTCGGCGTCCTGCACCTCTCGGCCGCAGTCGGGACACTTGCCGTCATGCAGTTGGCTTTCCGTCCAAAACGCTTCGCACGGCGTGCAGTATTTGCCCTTGTACTTGGATTTGTAAATGTCGCCTTTGTCGTACAAACGCTTGAAAATCTTCTGCACCGCCGCCACGTGATCTTTGTCGGTCGTGCGAATGAACTTCGTATACGATACGTCCAGTTCCTGCCACAGCTTTTTGATCTCTTCCACCAAACCGTCTACAAACGCTTTGGGGGTGGTGCCCGCCTCGGTCGCGCGCTTTTCGATTTTCTGTCCGTGTTCGTCCGTCCCCGTCAGATAGTAAACGTCGTATCCTTCCATGCGCTTAAAGCGCGCAATCGCGTCGCCGTATACGGTGGTATAACAATGGCCGAGATGCCATTTGCCGCTCGGATAATAAATGGGTGTGGTCAGATAGAACTTTTCCTTTTTGTCTTGCTTTGCCATACGTCCGCCTTCTACACATACGGGACAATGCCCCATGCTAAAATATTCTACAATATTATACCGCAAAGCGCCGCCGAAATCAACCGTTTCGGCGGCGCTTTATATTGTGGCACGCGTACGCACGCAACCGCTACATGTGGACGCCGCGCGCATTGCCATACCCGCCCGATAGGGAGAGGCGGCGCTCTCTTTTCAGTTAAAATACTCTCCGAACGTATTGGCGAGGATATACGCCTGCCGTTCCTCGTCGCTCGCAAAGTTTTCGTGCGCAATCCGCACTTTGGTATACAGCGTAATGGGAGCAATGTTGTCGATCACGCGCACAAACGACGGCATTTGTTCGATAGACTGATACTTTTCTCCCGACAGCCCGCCCGCAAGATACGTTTCGATCCCCTCCAGCAAGCCAATGCCGTCCGCCGCCGAATTGATGGAACCGGTATGATACCCCGCAAAGACCAGCGCGGCGTCCTGCTCCCGCGCCGAACGCGCCAACGCTTTGTAATCGATGCCCGGATTGGCAAAGAGGAGTTGCACCGGCTTTTTGCTTCCTTTGCCGCAAAGATCAAACTTGTGCGCCTCGATGCGGTCGGAATGAATGAACTTTCCCGTCCGATCGGTATACCCGCATACTTTGCCTAACGCGGAATTGAGTCCGCCGTCGAAATCGCGACTGCTCAAAAGGCGCGTGGACGCATGCAGTACGGGATTTTCAAACGGATTGCGGTACGGCACGTACACGCCCTTTACACTTCCCTCGTCGATCGCGGCAAGCGCGCACAGAAGATTGGCGCTTCCGTTGCTTTGCAGATTGCTGAGCGGCAAATCGGCGGAAACCAGCATGACGGGAATATCGATTCCCACGTTGGTAAGCCCGAGATACGCGGCGGTATACGCAAGCGTATCGGTGCCGTGCGTAATAACAATCGCCTCGGCCGTCTCCAACTCCCCCGCCAAACAGTCGCTGAGCTGTTTGAGCGATTGCCAGGTCATGTTTTCGCTGAGCATACAAAACGGCGATACCACCTTTTGCACCCGTCCTTCCAACTCGTCGAAGCTGGTCACCCGCCCGGGGCGCATGATCATGCCGTCGTAGTCGCTGGAAATCGTGCCGCCGCTGTTGATCAACGTGATTTTCTTGTGCGTTCTCATAGAATCTTTTGCCGCCTTTTCCCGAAAGATGTTACGGCTATAGTATACCGCGCCGCAACAAAAACCGCAATCGTTTCCGCGCAAAAAGTCAGCACATAATAAAACCGTTATGGCAGCAAGATATTGATAAGTCAAGAAAATTCAGCAATATTTTGCTAAGCTGTAAGAGATGAAACCAATGTTCGGCAACGAAATCAAGCAAGCACGATTGATGCGCGGACTCACGCAAACGGAGTTGGCAAAAGCCACGGGGTTACCGCAGAATACCATCAGTTGGATAGAAAACAATAAGGGAATTGTCAATATTCAGCAATGCGTCCTCTTGGCCGATTACTACGGCATATCGATAGACGAATTGATCGGCAGAGACGTCCCGAACAAATAACATCAAAAACCGCACGGACTTACCGAAAGCCCGTGCGGTTTTTCGTTTGCGAAATGTGTGTCAGTCGCGGTTGTAATCCACGGCGCGACGCAAAAGATACACAAAAAACTCGATACACAGCGACGCCGCTACCACGACAACGGTAATGGCCATCAATCGCCCGATCCGGAAGTAAATGCGGGTCTGTTGCATGAGCAATCCCAGACTGTTTCGCGTTTGCGCAAGCACTTCGGCGGCCACGGTCAGTTTGAGAGTGAGCGACGCCGCGCCGCCCGCCACATGCAGAAACGCCGGTGCGGAAAGCGGCAGATAGACTTTACGAAATCTGTACGTCTTGCTCGGCGCGTACAGTCGCGCCGTTTCTTCCAGCTCGCGGGGAATGGCGCAAAGCGCCGCATCGATGCCGCTGTACAGCACGGGAAAAATCACCAATCCCGCCACGAGGATGGGCGAAAACTGATCGCTTACCCACAACACGAGCAACAGTATCACGCTCATCGTGGGCAGACTGCGCAAGATGCCCACGACGGGCGCAAGCACGCTTCTGACGGCGGGAACCGCTTTTCCCGCATACGCGCACAGTACCGCCAAAAGACATGCCGCTACGAATCCGAAAAGCGCGCGCACTGCCGAAAGCGCGAACCCGCGCCAAAACCATGCCTTTGTCAGCACGGTGCGCAGCTCTTCGAGCGCCCCAAAAGGCGTGGGAAAAATCAGCTCTTTGTCGTAGACGGCGGCGGCAATCCACCATACCGCCACGAAAAGAACGGCGCCCAGCACGGTATAGATTGTCCCCTTGAGTTTGGACACTAAGCGTTCCGTCCCACCATATAGAGACTGCCGAAATTCGTCACCCCCAGCATGGCGATATCCGCGCCTTTGCCGTACAGCATTGCCGCCGCGTTGGTGGGCATGATGGCGATATCGGCTTTTCCGCTCAGTACCGTGGGACCTATATTCGCGGCCTGCACGATTTCAAACGTCGCGCCGTCGAATCCGTCGGCAATCATTTTGGCAAGCGAAATCGCGGGCGCGCCGTCGGGCGCATACACTTTGGCTTCCACCGCATCTGTTGCGGACCCGGTACGCCGGATATCGCCGATAAAAAACGCATCGTCGGGCAACGTATCCCCTACCGGCGTTTCGTTATCCTTCTTCACACTGTTGAGTCCCTCGTAAAACGCAAGAAGTTGCGCTTTTGCGTCCGCCGCCGCGGTGAAACCGAGATTGCAACCTTTGGCGATCTCTTCGGTGAGCATCGGAACCGCCGTGCTGTTGGCTTCCCGAATGGCCGCCAAAGCGCTCGCGGGTTCGGTTTCCGCCCACTTTGCGGTGGTCTTAAAGGTATCTACGAAGTTTGCCACGTAGTCGGGATGCGCGGCCAAAAAGCTCTTTTTGACCACCAGCGCCGCCTGCGGGTACCCGTTGTCGCTACCCGTCACTTTTTCGTACAGCGTCTGTATATCCAGCATACGCGACGCGTCGATATTCGCCGCCGCCGCTTGCTTGAGCGCCGCCGTTGCCGCCGGCTCGCTGATCACGCCGTAGTTGTATTGTCCCGCAAGAAATCCCGCGTTGAACATCGCGCCGTCATCCACGTAGTCCAGCGTTACCACGTCGTCAGCTGCCGTATTCCCGAATCGATATTCCACTCCCGCTTTTTTGAGCAAATAGCGGAATACGAGATCGGGCACTTGTCCGTTCCCTATGCTGTATACCACTTTGCCTTTGAGCTGTTCCAGCTCTTCCACTTTGCCTGCCGGCGACTTTCCGCCGCAACCCGCGCAAACGCCGCACAACATGCACAGCGTGAGCAATACGCACAGTACCTTTTTCATACTTTTATTTTCTCCTTTCCGCACCGATTGTATCGCTACGGTTACACAATATCGTGACAAAAGATTCACATGTCGCCGACGCTGTACATCGCTTTCGCGCGCACGCCCTCTATGCCCCCCAATTTTCCGGTAAGTGCATTGATTTTCCCCGAATCGGTATCGAGCACCACGCTGATCACCGACAATCCTTTTTCCCGAATCGGCAATCCCATTCTGCCCAACACGCAATCCCGATACGCGTGCAAATACGAATTGACCGTTTCCACCGCCGCCTCGCTCTGTACCATAATGCTGAGTAGCGCAATCATATATTCCTCTCCTTTTTCCCGTCCCAAACAGAAAACCGCCTCTCCGACGGGGAGAAGCGGCAAATATAATTCAGCCGACAGCGCAATCAAGCGACTGCCGACCGCACGGACAAATCGCCCGCGCGTGAATTTCCGATGGTTCCTCCCCTTTGCCGTCAGCAGACTGCAGTCTTCTTTCGGTTCAGGTTCGTCATCAGTATACTATGTTTTTTGCGTATTGTCAATCTTTTTTCGCAATTCCGCCGCGAGCATAAAGCACCCGCCCACCACCGTGCGGTTACGGAAATGCTTTGCTTGCGCGGTTACGGCGTCGTACCAATCCCCAAACGGGATCCGATCGGGCGATTCCCGCAAGTAGCGCCGAAGGTATGCGACAAAACGGTTGCGCTTGTCCGTATCGTCGGTAAGGCAAGCCGCCCAAATAAGCCAATCGGCTTTGGTATACGTCGCGCGCGTATCGAGCGGAACGCCGTACCGATCGGCATGCGCCAAATAGCAATCGACTTCTTTTTCGCATAAAGACTGCGGAAACAGTTGCAGCCCGAGAATTTTGTCAAACGCCAGATTGTACTTGAGTCCGAACGACTCGGCCGCGGAGTCCCACGTGAGCGGCAAGTGCGTCCGCGTATCGCCAAGCGCCGCAATCTCGCGGGCATACGCTTCCGCTACGGTGCGGTACTTTGTCCCAAGTCTCGGCTTTCCCGCCGCATCGCACAGCACGGCATAACATGCGATACCCACCGTCGCTTTGATCGCCAAGTTGAGGTTGTTGACCGAATGCCCCGCGAAATCGTCGGTACACAATTGATTTTCCGGTTTTAAGCCGAATTCGACAAGGTATTGCGCCCATTTACCGAGCGTTTTTCCGTGACGGCGAAACAGAGACAGATCCCCGTCGGCGCGGAAGATCGCCGCCAGCAGAATCAGAATATCGGCGCTTTCTTCTATCGGCATCTGATCGGCCGGCGTATACGGCGAAGCGTTCGGCGGCAACAGATAAAAATCGTATTTCGTCTGCCGATACCCGCCTGCCGCCGCATTGCCCTCGAGCGCGTTGTCCGCATCGTCCGCACCGTATACCTGCCCGCAGGCAATGGGATAACTTCCCACGTCATGCGGCGCGAAACCGAACGTCCACACGGGCATTTCGGCAAACGCGAGCACGGGACGCAACATGCCCCGCAACAGTTCCGGATTATACAAAAGATACAACGGCGCAGACGGATACGTCACGTCCACCGTCGCCATGCAACCGTTGGAATAGCACTCTTTGGAAAGAAAAAGCACTTCCCCCGCGGCATTCCGCACAAGCTTATGCGCGCCCAGCGACTGCCGAAGCGAGGCGACCAGAACGGGATAATACCCCTCGTACGGCGCGGCGCAATCCCGCAAACGTTCATCGTGTTTTTCGAGTGCGGCGTCGATTTCTTGTATGCGCGCATACGTTTCGCAAAGCGCCTCGACGATCGTATGCGTCGCCGCATAATAGCCGCGCAACGTTTCGCCGAAATACCGCACCGATGCGATATCGTCGTAGGCCACCATAACGACGCCCGTCTTTTTGCGATTGCGGGATACGATTCTCCTGTTTCCGTCCTCGCCCTCGTATGCCGTATGCTCGCCCGAAAGATAAAAATATCCCCAGTCGGCGCAGGCAACGTCTTCGTTATGCGACAACGGCGCTTGCCGCCCAAGCCCCATAAAAGCCGCTTCGAATCCCTCCGCGCGCAACTTTCCGCCGCGCATTTCTCCGCCGAACCCCTCGTTGTAGCAGACGTTTTCGTGCAAAGCCAAAATCACTTCGGTATCGTCCGCCCCCTCTACCGTATATTCCATATAACATACGGGGCAGGAAAGCGTGGCAAGATCGTCGGGCGGAAGCGGCGACACGAACCGCACCGAAAGCGTGGCGTTCCCCGCCCGAAACGTACAATCTGTCGTAAAGGCCGTCACGCGCAACTGCGTCTGTACGGCGCTCTCCGCGCCTTCGGCTTTGCCGAGAAAGCGATACGGCGTTCCGCTCACCTTGACGATCCCGTACATGCCCTTTTCCGCGCCCGTCCAAAAAACCACGTTTTCTTCCGCAAAATTTTCCGTTTTTGCCCAAAACGAAAAATACGGATCTTTCACCATCAACGGATATGCCGGTAAAATTCTTTCCATACGCCCTCGCAGTATCGAAAAGAGGAGGCCGCTGTGTAGCACTCTCCTCTTTTGCATTGTTTTGTTATTTATTCGCGCTTTATTTCGTGCCGAACAGTCGGTCGCCCGCGTCGCCCAACCCCGGCAGAATATACCCGTTTTCGTTGAGACAACGATCCAGAGTGGAAATGTACACTTCCACGTCGGGATGCGTTTCCGCCACTTTCTCGACGCCCTCGGGAGCGGCAATTATGTTCATCAATTTGATGGATTTGCAACCGCGCTTTTTGAGCAGATCGATGGCGTCGCAGGCGCTGCCGCCGGTAGCCAGCATGGGATCGAGCAGGATGACCTGCATACGCTCGATGCCTTGGGGAAGCTTACAATAATATTCGACGGGTTCCAGCGTCTCTTCGTTGCGGTACATACCGATATGCCCCACTTTGGCGGTGGGAAAAAGCGTATGCACGCCGCTGACCATGCCGAGTCCCGCACGCAAGATGGGCACAATCGCCACGCTTCCCTCTACCAGCATCTGTTGCTTGCAATCCTCGAGCGGCGTAGTGACCGTCACCGTCTTGGTGGGCACGCCCTTACAACTCTCATACGTCATAAGGGTGGTGATTTCCTCGATGAGTTCGCGGAACTGCTTGGTACTCGTATCCTTATCGCGCAGAATCGCCACCTTATGATGAATCAGCGGATGATCGAAAATCGTTACGTTCTTATAGTTTTTCATTTCTTTTCCCTCTTTTTGTCGTGTTATTCTTCTACTGCCGCCGTAGCCGATTCCGTTGTGGCCGCTGCCTCGTCCTGCGCGGGAGACTCCTCTGCCGCAACTTGTCCGCTTGCGTCCGCGCTTTCGGTTTGGAGCGTAGCG
>CAMUPJ010000014.1 GCA_947090725.1 uncultured Clostridia bacterium | reverse complement strand
CAACGGGCTCTACCCTCAATTCGGGGTGTTCCTGTTGCAACTTGCGGCGGCACCGTGTGATACTCTCCATCTGCCTGAGCTTGCCGCTATTCGCCAGCTCCGCAAATGGCTCTTGCGTGTTGATTCCCAAGCGTCTGAATACGCCCAGCAACAACTCTGTATCGTTGCTCCGTGCCTGCTCGTTCTCGACGAGCTCCGCATACACAACCTTTTTCAACTCGACCAACTTTTGCATATTGCACCTCCTCAATTTGCTTTTGCATAATATCCGTACACGCAACGGCTCCCGTCTCGTGTGCAATCGTATGTGTCGTGCACAACGCCGTCAATTACCGCCACCTCGTGCCTGCTCACACTCACTACAAGCCGTCCACTCGGCAACTCGTCTTTGCGCAAATGTACCGTACAGCCTTTACCGATAGCCATTGTCGGGTACCATTTCCACCCCAGCCGTTCCATAACTTTGCGTATGGTGCCGATGTAAACGCCCGTTCTGGCACTCGATTTTCCTCTCTTGCGCTTGCTCGCCCTTTCCGACTTTGCCGTTTCGTTTATGAGGTCATAAACCTCTTTGTACGGCATTTCCGTCGCAATCGCTATTGCCCTGCATACACAATCGCCCGTTTTGCCCTTAAAGCCTGCCGCCTCTCTGCCGCCATCGTCAAACACAAAGTCCATAATGCCCTCCGTGCCTTAATTCGTCTCTTGCTTTGCGATATACTCACGCACCGCCTCTCTGACAACATCGCTAAGGCTTAATTCTCTGGGCTTGCCAAGCTCAATGAGCTTGTCTTGTACCTCTCTTGATACAAGTGCGCCGACATAGATTTTGTCTTTTGCGACCGTCTTGCCGTTCGATTCGCTTTTTACTGCCATTTGACACCTCCGAAAATAAAAAAATGGGCTTACCAGCTAAGGTAAACCCATAAAGGAATTGCCAAAAATTAAAGGCTTGCCCTAACTGACAAGCCTATTGTAGAACAACATTTTATACGTTTTCTTTCCGTTTCGGCAAAATATTTTCGCCGAAGTGTTTTCAGACGCGCAAAGCGCTGACGGCACCGGTATCTCCCCGCAAAAGCACTGCTACGATTTCCTTTTCCTCTCCCACAAACGCGACGTACCAAAAGTATCCGCCGCTGCCGTCAATGGGATTTTCCATGAGGCGCACGTAGATTTCGGCTTGCAACTTGTTTTTTACGCGGAACCGCTTGAGCTCTCCCTTGAGCTTTTCGAGCGCAATGGTAAACGCCTTTTCCGCGGAAATCAAATCTCCCGTAACGGCGCTTTGCATCGCAAACGTCTGCTCCGATCCACACGTGACGGTCAAAGTAAAGTCGCTTTTGCATGCCGCGGGAATATCGACCGAAAGCGACTGCGCAAACGGGTGGGGCAACAAATCGCCCTCGTACACGGCGCCGTCGATTTCCGTACGATAGCGGTACGTAGCGTCGGGCGCGAACGACGCGGGCGTAACGGTAATTACGGTAAAGTCCTGCCGCGCCGCACAAATGCCGTTCATCTCATAGGGATTCTCCCGCACACCCGAAATAGCGGTGATCTTGTAGTCGGTATTTTCGGCCGCAAAAAGATATTCCCGCAACTCGGATATGCTCGCTTCGTACTTTTCGAGATTACTTTTCCCGCAACCGAACAACAGCAAAGTCACGGTAAGGAGCATGACCGACATGCTTATAAGCCGACGAAAATTCCTTTCTCTGTTATGCATAAAAAATACCCCGCCTATAAAAACGTATTACGCTTATATATACGGGGATTTTTGTCGTAATATGACAAGCATCTGCCGACAGAAACACAAAATTGCATTTAGCGACTTTGCGGTTTCCGCCCGTACTATACCGCCGATTCGACTACGGGAAGCGGAACATATGTACGCAAAATTTCGAGATCATAGTTCGGCACGATCAGCTCATACGCCTCTCCCGCATGGACGATTTGTATCGAATACGCCTTGACCGAATAATACCCTCTGTTGTATTTTACCTTATATGCTTTGTACCGCCCTTGACGGTAAGATTCCTCTTTGTTCCATTTCATCAGCACGGCCCGCTTTTTCCTGCGCACAATACTTTCCGCTTCCCGCAACGGAATCGCATAAACGGCATCTCCGTTCTCATCGGCCAAGCACAGGCATTCGTCCCGTACAAATACCGCCATTGCGTTATTCCGATAATATCTTCCGAACAGTCCGATATGCCGTTTCCCCTTTTTGATATCGTACGCATATGAGAAAACGTCCAGCCAATCGGCTTCTTGCGGCACCTCTAAAAAACGCAATGCGTCCTCTACGATCTTACCGTATTTTTCCGTCTCCGCAATAAACGCAGAGGACTGTAGAATCGCTTTATTTTTGCGCACACTCAAAAAAAGCAACAACAATGCAATCAGGCCGCCGACAATGATAGATGCAATGACGGCGTATTCCGCCATCGATTTACTGCGGAGCGCCATCGCCGCACTCCCACACACGACCATAAACGCAATCATTACAAAAAAGGAAGAAAGCAACAAACCCTTTACCGGTTTGAACGCTTTCTTCTTGTACGCCGCATATGCTTCGGATGCCTCGGCTTTCAGCGACAAAAGATCGCCCTGTAGCGTCTGCGCCTTGAAACAATCCCCGTCCTTTTCTTTTGTTTGCCGATTGGTATCGAACACGTTCTTCATGATTCGGACGATTCCATCATGGACTTGACTTTCATGAGACGGATCAAATTGCCGCGCTCGTTTTCGTCCAATTTCATGAGAATGTATTTGATGGTTTCGTTGAGTTGCGGAATCATAACATACTCGAGCGCATTGACCCTGCGACGGTTCTTTTCGATCTCGTCGGCCAGCATGTTGCACGTCTTTTCCACCTCGGCAAGCCGCAAAAGTTTCTCCATCAAGCCGGAAAGCTTGACGACGGCCGTATCGAGATCGGAAGGCGCCGATTGCAAAGCGTACGGCAACAGATCTTCCGGTGCGGGCATGGTAATTTTCACGTCGGGCACGTCTACCCCCATGATATTTTTGGTACCCGTCTCGATCGTCACTTCCGTTTTGGGCATAGAAAGAACCTGCTCGATGTCTTCGGCACGGGAAACGGCGCGCGCCAACATAAAGCTGCGAAGCGCTCCCGCCATTTCGCCCTCGATTTCTTCGCGAAGCGATTTATTGATGCGTATCAGTTCCATAAAACGGCGCACCATTTCGTCCGATTTGTCTTTGAGTAGTTTATGCCCGCGCGTAGCGGTAGCCAGACGGGTTTTGAGCCGCCGAAGCTCCATACGCGTAGGATTCACAGCCAATCTTGCCATGCGCGTTTACTCCTTGGCGGGAAGGTAGGTATCTATATACCGATCTTTGATACGCTTTAGCTCGCTACGCGGCAGAATGGATAACAGTTGCCACCCGAGATTAAGCGTCTCTTCGATACTGCGATTGCAATCGAATCCTTGCGAAACATATTTGCGCTCGAACTCCTCGGCAAATCGGGCGTACTTTTTGTCCACGTCGGTAAGCGCCGCGTCGCCCAAAATCGCGCTGAGTTCTTTGGCTTCCTTACCGCGCGCATACGCGGCAAAAAGCTGGTTCATCGTATCGGCATGATCTTCCCGCGTCTTCCCCGCGCCGATTCCCTTGTCTTTCAGACGACTGAGAGACGGCAATACGTCGATGGGAGGATTATAGCCTTTTTTGTACAATTCACGGGAGAGAATAATCTGCCCTTCGGTAATATACCCCGTAAGGTCGGGTATGGGATGGGTTTTGTCGTCTTCCGGCATGGTGAGAATGGGAATCTGCGTAATGGAACCCTCTTTCCCTCGGATTTTGCCGGCGCGCTCGTAAATAGAAGCGAGGTCGGTATACAGATAACCGGGATAGCCGCGACGGCCCGGCACCTCTTTGCGGGCGGCGGAAACTTCGCGCATCGCCTCGGCATAGTTGGTGATATCCGTCAGAATGACCAAAACGTGCATACCGAGGTCAAACGCCAAGTATTCGGCGGCGGAAAGCGCCATACGCGGCGTAGCAATCCGTTCGATGGCCGGATCGTTGGCAAGGTTCATAAAGAGTACGGTTCGGTCGATAGCGCCCGTGCGACGGAAATCGCCGATAAAGAAATCGGCTTCTTCGTAGGTAATTCCCATAGCGGCGAATACTACGGCAAATTTGCTGTCGGCGCCGAGCACCTTTGCCTGCCGCGCAATCTGTGCGGCAAGGTTCGCGTGCGGCAAACCGCTGGCGGAAAACACGGGCAACTTCTGTCCGCGCACCAGCGTATTGAGTCCGTCGATAGCCGATATGCCGGTCTGAATAAATTCGTCGGGATAGTCGCGGGCGGCGGGATTGATGGGCGTACCGTTTATATCCACACTCTTTTCGGGAATGATTTCCGCGCCGCCGTCTTTGGGATGCCCCATTCCGTCGAATACGCGCCCGAGCATGTCGGGCGAAACTTTGAGTTCGATACTCTTGCCGAGAAACCGGGCTTTCGCCGAAGAGATTTTAAGCCCCTGACTCGCTTCAAACAATTGTACAAGCGCGCGGTCCCGATGGATTTCCAGCACTTTGCCTTGGCGGATTTCGCCGCTCGACTGCTCGATTTCCACCAACTCGTTATATTTGACGCCTTCGACGCCCTCGACCAGCATCAAGGGGCCTACGACTTCTTTGATGGTGCGGTATTCTTTTTGCATAAGGAATTCTCCTATTTAGGTATTCTGCCAAAACGGCACAATCGGTTCTTCGTCTTTATATCGGGCGTACGGAAATATCAAAAAGCATCGGATGCTTTCAAACCGCCGAGCTGTGCTTTCATATCGGCGGAAACCGTATCGATTTCGGCAATTTCGCTCTCGGGAATATATTTGCTGCGACCGATTCTTTCCCGCGCAGGGATAGAGAGAATGTCGTTGAGACGCACCGATTTCTCCAGCGCCTCCTGCCCGCAACGGTAATAATCGATAATGAGCTTGAGCATTTTGTACTGCTTGGTCATCGAAGTATACGTATCGACTTCATGAAAAGCGTTCTGATGCAGATAATCTTCCCGCAACGACTTGGCCGCTTCCATCGTGAGGCGGTCGCGGGGCGACAACGCATCCATACCCACAAGACGCACGATCTCGTCGAGTTGCGCTTCTTCCTGCAAAATGCGCATAGCCGCCGCACGAAGCGAATTATAATCGGTTGCCACGTTCTCGCTGTACCAATCGCCGAGGCGGTCGCTGTACAACGAATAACTTGCAATCCAATCGATAGCCGGGAAATGCCGTTTGTATGCCAGCGAAGCCGACAATCCCCAGAACACTTTGACGATACGAAGCGTAGCCTGACTGACCGGCTCGGACATATCGCCGCCGGGAGGAGATACGGCGCCGATGGCGGTAACCGATCCGATCCGTTCGTCGCTTCCGAGCAGTTTGACAATCCCCGCCCGCTCGTAAAATTCCGCCAAACGACTGCTCAGATATGCCGGATATCCTTCCTCGCCCGGCATTTCTTCCAGTCGTCCGCTCATTTCCCGAAGCGCTTCCGCCCAACGGGAAGTGGAATCCGCCATAATTGCCACGTTGTAGCCCATATCGCGGAAATATTCGGCAATCGTGATACCGGTATAAATACTGGCCTCCCGCGCCGCTACCGGCATATCGGAAGTATTCGCTATCAAAACGGTGCGCTTCATAAGCGGCTTACCCGTCTTGGGGTCGGTCAAGTGCGGGAACTCGTTGAGCACGTCCGTCATTTCGTTACCGCGTTCGCCGCAGCCTACGTACACGATAATATCGGCGTCCGCCCACTTGGCAAGCTGGTGCTGTACTACCGTTTTGCCGCTGCCGAACGGTCCGGGCACGGCGGCCACGCCGCCTTTCGTAATGGGAAACAGCGTATCGATAACGCGTTGCCCCGTAATCATCGGCACAACCGGCGACATCTTTTCGCGGTACGGTCTCCCCTTGCGCACAGGCCATTTCTGCAGCATGGTCACGAAATGGGAATTCCCCTCTTTATCTTCGACCGTGGCCACGATATCGTCCACCGTCTTTTCGCCGTCGTGAATTCCCGTGATCTTACCCGATACGCCGAAAGGAATCATGATGCGGTGCTCGATGACTTCGTTTTCCTGCACGGTACCGATGATATCTCCCGCTTCGACTTTGTCGCCCACTTTCTTGGTAGGCACGAAATTCCATTTGCGGGAATGGCTGACGGCGCTCACCTCGATGCCGCGCCCTATACGGTCTCCGCTTTTTTTTACAAGCTGATTCAAGGGGCGCTGGATTCCGTCGTATATTCCTTCGATCAGTCCCGGTCCGAGTTCCACGGACAGCGGCGCATTGGTGGAAACCACCTCTTCGCCGGGGCCGAGCATACTCGTCTCTTCGTACACCTGAATAGACGCCTTGTCGCCGCGAAGTTCGATGACCTCGCCGATAAGGTGCTTATCGCTCACGCGCACCACGTCGAACATCTTGACGTCCTGCATGTTTTCCGCCACAATCAACGGACCGGAAACTTTAATGATTTTGCCTTTCATATTATACCTCTTTTATGCCCGCAAGGACGGGACGGAGACTTTCTTACGATTTAATCGAACAATATATCCGCGCCGATAGCCTTCTCTACGTCGCGATGCAATCCCCGCATCCCGAACCCGTTGCCGCTACCCGACCCGGGCAACGGAATCACGGCGGGATACGCATACGATTTGATCTTATCCAACGTATCGGAAATCTGTTCGGCCAACGCTTCGGTGATAAAAATCACGGCGCAATCGTCTTTCAGCTTGTGAAGCAGATCGTTGGCCTGGAATGCGCTTGTGGCAATATACGTCTCCACCCCCACGGCTTTGAACGCAAGCACACTGTCTTTGTCGCCGATGACGGCTATTTTTCCGTTTTTGATCATCGCGTCCTCCGTTTACCGACCCGCCGCGCGAAGCCGAGGCAGAATTTCGTTTTTTGCCCCGTTTTTGAGACAAGTGAGAATCATTTTTACGGTAGCGTATTCGGAAAGTTGCGCCAGAAAGTAGCGCACAAACGGAGAAAGCGACAACATATCCTCCGCTTCTTTTTCCCATATCCGCGACAGATAGTCGTCGGCACGCGCTTCGAGAACGGGTAACGAAAGCGTCTCCCGGCCTTCCGCCAAAAAGTCGTAGCGGGAATCGGCCAACATGCGGAGCGGATCTTCTTCGCGATACAGTGCGAGGATTTCCTCTTCGTCCATTCTGCCGCCCGCAATCCACATAGCCGAAAGCGCCGCTTCGCGCATGCCCAGCGCGCGCGCCCGAAGCGCCGCCGTAATATTGCGCAAATCGATTTCGCCCGCCACAAACGCTTTCATTGTTTTGCTTTTTGCCTTGCGCGCACAAGCCGCGTTATCGGCATACATGGCGCGCGTAAGCACGATATCGATTGTCTTGGGATCGGGCGGAGTTTCGGCAAACAGCGCGTCCAACTCGGTCAGCGCCTCCGCCATCAAAGACGGCAAAGCATTGTATTCGCCTTGTTCAATCGCCATTCCCAGTTCGCCGCCGTCCATCCCGTAGAGAGCGGCGGGATTGGATTTTCCCGAGCATTTCGCTTTGTAGTACGCTTTGGCATTCGAGTACAAAAAGCGGTTCGTAAGAATGCGCGACAGATTTTCGTTGGGCGACAAATCGGTCGCATACGCTATCAGCGCGGAAATTTCGGAAGAGATAAAAGTATCTACGTCGTAACTGCTCTCCTCCACCGTTCCGTTGCCGTACCCGTATTCGCACAGCATTTTGACGGCATCGGAAAACTCCGCATCGGCAAGCCGGTGCAATTTCTCCCGATCGAGCAGTTTGCCCTCGTTGTATTTCGCTATCGCATTGGCATAAATCCGCGTGACCATCGATCAACCTTCCCGTGTCGGAAACAGACATTTGGCAACGCCGGCCAACGCGCTCTCGCGCAAAGATTTGAGCAAGGCTTCCAGTGTGAGATTTTTATCGCAACGGTTTCCCGACAAAATCACGCCGCCCTGCCCGTCGTGTTGCTCGGAAGAAAGCGTCAGCTGTTTGCCGCATGTACGGCTCACGGAAGCAAGCCACTCGGCATGCAGACGCTTTTCGTCCCGCCGCGCCACCACTACGCTGTCGCCGTCGTCGGCATACTTTTCGATAAGCCCACCGATGAAATCGCGGTACACGGGATCGGTCATGTTGTGAATTTTTTTGACCGCTTCGCCGAACGCCGCGTCCACCACCTGCTGTTTGGCCGCAAGCACGGTCTTACGCTCCTCCAGACGACTCAGGGTTGCTTGCCGTGACGCGACGCCCTTTGCCTGCGCCGATGCCGCGGCAAGCGCTTCGGCTTTGCGACGTTCTTCTTCGTTTCGCACTTGCGCCAAAAGCTCGTCGCGTTCCGCTTCCGCGTCTGCCACAAGCCCCGCCGCCTCTCGTTCGGCTTTTTCGATGATGCTCGCTATGATAGCCTCTTTTCCTTCCATATTACAAACCTCTCGGTTCCGTCGGCGTTACGCCGCAAGTCCGGTAAAGTACCCCTTAATCATCATCACGCCGAGGAAAGATATGATGAATGCGAAGATGGCGAAAATTTCGACGAGTACCGCCATGGTCATGGCGCGCCCCATCTGCTTATCCTGCTTGCCGACAAGATTGATACCGCCGATGGCAACGGCACTCTGCATGATAGCCGAAAGCAATCCTACGAAAGCAATGGGAAGGCACAACATAAAATACGCAAGTCCCATTTCCTTGGATACGACCTGACTGCCCCCCATGATACCCGTCTGGATAAATACCATAAAGCCGATAACGAAACCGTACAAGCCTTGCGTGGCGGGAAGCAACTGGAGCAGCAAGACACTGCCGAATTTGGTGGGGTCTTTACTCAGAAGCCCCGCCGACGCCTGTCCTGCGCGTCCTACGCCGATGGCCGAGCCGATCCCCGAGAGCACTACGGCGATTGCCGCGCCCAACAATGCCCAAACTATACCTGTCATGTTTTTTCTCCTTTTTGCATGTGTTTACATGTTTTCTATTTTCACTGCGGTTTCCTTGCGCTACCGCATGCAGTGAACCGATTGGTTCCGTCACGCTCAATGAAAGCGGACATACTTGGTCTTTTCTCCCATGGGACTGAACATGCGCCCGTCGCCTTCGTAGAACTTTCCGTAAAACTCCAGAAACTGCAGACGCGCATTGTGCACATAAGCGCCGAGCACTCCGATACCGAGGTTGAAGGCGTGTAGCGGAATCAGAATAATAATTCCGATCACATAGCCTACAAACGGAATCCCGAAGAACAATTCGCCCAGCGTATTGAACGCCAATCCGATGGCGCCGCTCGCCAATCCGAGTCCGAAAATCCGCGCATAACTCAATAGATCGCTCAAAAGATTCACCAGCCCGTACAGACCCGAAAATCCGCCCATGATCTTGGAAACGATGCCTTTATTATGCCGCCCGGCCGTACAAAGAATTCCGACAAGCGATGCGATCAAAAGACCGAGTCCTATCTCCATAAGCGGCGCTTGGGGCTTTAAGAGCATATCGAGCGCCATACAAGCAATGCCGCCGAAAAGAATATAGATGAATATACTGTCCAAAACAGCGTCCAGCGGCTTCCCCGCGCGGAAACTTTTCGCCGCTTTGAGCGCATAACCGGCCAGTAGCTGCGCTGCGCCGAGAATGATGGATACAGCCAGCATCATCAGCGGTTCTTCCATCGGACTGAACCACAACGGCGGAACGGACGCGATCGCGAACACGCCGCCGAACAATATGCCCCATGCGATAGCGGAAACACCGCCCATCGCCATAAGCGCAATCATGCGCGCCATACCCTTCTCGAATTTCATGCACTTAAGCAAAATCAGCCCGCCGAGACTGAGGATAAGTCCGTACCCCGCGTCGCCGATCATAATTCCGAAAAAGAGAAAGAAGAACACCGCCATAAACGGATTGGGATCGAGTTCGTTGTAAGCCGGCACGCTGTACATATTGGTCACGTCTTCGTACGGTTTGAAAATCTTCTTGCTCACGACCAAGGTGGGCGGCGTATCGCCCTCTTCCGGTTCGGAGAGATAGGTGATAACCCGCTCGGTCTTTTTCCCGATATGCGCCACCACTTCCTCGGCGCAATCGGCGGGAAGCCACCCCTCCGCCACAAAAGTAGACGCCGTCGTCACAAAATCCAACTCCGCCGACGATTTCTCGATATCCTGGCCTATGACGTCGTACAGCGTCTTTAATTCCGGCAAATATTTGTAATAGTGGAGCGCATCGTACAGCACCGCCGTATTTTTTTCGTGAATTTCCCGAATTTGGGCTTCGTAGCCGCGCAACATATCCTGCGCCGTAGCCGCGTCGGTAAACGGACAGGAGCCGAACCCCGCGCCCACCATCAACGATGCAACCGCGTCTTTATCTTCTTTGCGCGCCACAACGGCTGTCAGAACGCCCCGCTCGGAAGGATACGTTTCGGTATATACCGGCAAATCGCCGAACTCGCACTTTGCGACAGCCGATTGCGCATACCACAGAGAAACCGAAACGGTCGCCCCCTCTCCCAGCACCGAAAAGGGCGACGGGAAAGCGACGTACGGAAGGACGGCGCGAATCTGCGCCTGCACCTTGCCCAAAAGCGATTTGTTCTCAAGCCGGGTAAAACTGCTCTTTTGCAACGCGTCGCACACCGTGAGGAGTTCGTATTCTTTCGCGGCTACGTCGTAGAAATCGTCATACCCCATGATCTTGCGCCCGCCGCGCGGCAGTGCGTCTACCGGCGCTTCGGGTATGGTCGTCGCCTTCTTTTTCGCTTCTTCTTTGCGCGCAAGGTATTCCTCGGCGCAACCCGTAAGGTACTGTATGGCAAAAGAAACCTTTGCCTGCCGCGCAACGGCCTTATCGAGATGCGATCGGTCTGTGGGATGCGCCCCTTCGACGGAAGTAGGCGCCACCTCGAACGTACCGCTTCGCACGAGTTCGTTCATAATTACGTTTTGATCCGACTTGAGCCCGACAAGGCGCAGTCGGCGCATTTTCGCAATTGCCATACGCGACTAAAATTTCCCTTTTACCAATTGTTCGGCCAGCCATTCACCCGCCGCGCGCACGTTTTTTTCCGCCGCGCGCACGAGCGCTTGCGCTTCGGCCGCCGCACTCTTTTCCGCTTCCGAAGCACGTTTCTTTGCATCCGACTCCGCCGCCGCAAGAATTTCTTTTACCATCTGCTTGGTCTGTAACGCATAATCCGTGCGAATCGAGTCGGCTTGCGCGGCGCTTGCCCGCGAAATTTCCCGCGCGGCAGACTGCGCATCGGCTACGATTTGCGCCGCCCGCGCTTCGGCCGCCGTTATTTCGGCTAAAACGTCTTCTATCATCTCTCGCGCTCCTCTATCTCTTGGATTTTGGCGATACGACGCACATGCCGTGCGTCTCCCGAAAATTCCGTCGTAAGGAAGGTGTCTACGATATCGAGCGCCAATCCGGGACCGACAACCCGCTCCCCGAGCGCCAAAATATTGGCATCGTTATGTTCGCGCGTCGCTCTTGCCGAAAAAGTATCGCCGCACACGGCGCAACGGATTCCTCGCACCTTATTGGCTGCCATACTCATCCCGATGCCCGTGCCGCAAATGAGAATCCCGTTTTGGCATTCTCCCGTCACAACCGCCTTCGCCACCTTGTGCGCATAGTCCGGATAATCGACGGAAGCCGTCTCGAAACAACCGAAGTCTTTCACTTCGTAGCCCTTTTTCTCCAAATGTTCTTTCACAAGGGTCTTAAGCCCCAGCGCCGCATGATCGCAACCGATTGCCGTCATTTCAGAATCTCCGAATTTATAAGTTCAAACTATAGACAGTATAACATGAAAAGTTATTTTTTTCAAGTATTTTTCAGGGAATTTCGTTTTGTGAAAAACGTGCGACAACGGCGCAATATTTTGCGGCGTGGCAAAATTCGCAAAGTCGTCCGACGTAATTACAATCGGGACAACGCGGTAAAAATATCTTCGGAAGCATACAAAAGGTACTCGGCGGTACGCAAATACACTTCGAGACTCCCCATATACGGATCGGGCACGTCGGGCCCCCCGGTAAGTTCGCCTACCGTTTTGACTTTGTCTCCGAAATCGCGCAACTCATATTTGTGCGCCTGCGTCATGCAAACGATAAAATCGGCTTGCTCCGCCATAAGCGGCGTGAGTTGCCGTGCCGCATGCTTGCGCCGCACGCGAACGCCGAGCTTTTCCAGCGCCGTACGCGCGTGATCGGTCATAGGCGCGCCTTCGTCGGCGCTCAATCCCGCGCTGGACACGTCGTACAAAGAAAGTTTGCGCTTTTTGCGCAAAATATATCGGAAAATGTGTTCCGCCATGGGACTGCGACAAGTGTTTCCGGTACACACGAAAATGATCTTTTTCTTACGCGGCCGAGATTTTCCGCCCGACTTGGCCGCAGACACGCTTTGTGTCGCCATATCTTATCCCCTCCGTGAAAGATTCAGATGATTTTTCCGCCGCTGCTTTTGATGAGACGATTGATGATGGCGGCGCCGATTCCGTCGGAAGGCATCCCCTCGGCGATCACCGCATCGTATTGCTCGGCGTCGGCGCGCCGAAGCATGGAAAAAAGATTGTGCGCATACGCCTCGTAGTCTTTCCCCATCACATACAGACTGCGGGCGCCGTATTGCGCCGCCGTCTTGCGCAGACAGAGAATTACGGGGCGTCGTCCCATTTGTACGAGCACATCGTACTGATTGCAAATCCCCGCCGTCATCCCCTCGTAGTACGCCGAAAAATACACGTCGGCACGCGGCGCATAATGCCGATACTTCATCCCGGGACACAACGCCACGTCGCTGCGCACGTTGGTCTCGACAGCGCAACCGCAAACTTCTTCCAGCGCTTCTCGGGAAATACCGCCCGTCCGCAGTAAACGCGGCGTAGGCACGCTCACGTCCAAAATGGTGGATTCCAAACCGATACGACTCTCTCCGCCGTCGAGAATATACGGGATTTTGCCTTGCAAATCTTCATAAACATGCGCCGCCGTAGTGGGCGACGGTTTTCCGCTCGTATTGGCACTGGGCGCACAGACAGGATGCCGACAAGCCTGCAAAAACCGACGGCACACGGCGTTTTCCGGCATACGGACGCCCACCGTAGAAAGTCCCGCCGTAACCGTATCGGGTACCTTATCGTTCTTTTCCATAATCAGCGTGAGCGCACCCGGCATAAACGCCTGCATCAGCCGCTCGGCCAGCGGCGGCACGCAACGCACCACCGTACGAAGCTGCTCTTGCGTCGCCACATGCACGATCAGCGGATTGTCACTAGGGCGCCCTTTGACTTCGAAAATCTTTCGCGTAGCCGCCTCGTCGAACGCATCGGCGCCCAAGCCGTATACCGTCTCGGTCGGAAAAGCCACCACACCCCCGTCGGCAATACAATCGGCGCACTTGCGAATAGCGTCGTCATCGGGGATCAATATTTCCGTTTTCATCTGCCTGGCCTCCTCACGGACGTTCTTCCCGCGTTCGCTTCTCCGGTTATAAAATGCAGGTTTCGGTCCATAATCGTATGTATGAAAAAACTCTCTTCCGTATTGGATACGGCGCTCACCCTGGCGGCGCTCTTTTTGCTCGGCGCAATCCTCATAGGATATTTCGCGCCCCGTACCACCGCTTTGTTTTTCGCGCTGATTTTTGCTTTGACCGCCACATACTTCACGTCGCTTTGGACGCAAAAGCGGCAAAAACCCAAAGCGCATAAGCAAAAACTCGAGGGAATCCGCAACAAGTTTCTCTTTTCGCCCGCGGAATATGCGCAATCGTTCGTGCGGGAAGCACTGTGCAAAAAGGACGACGTACAGGAAACGGACGGATTGTTGCTTGTGGGCAAAACGGCATTTTCCGTACATCTGATCCCCGAAAAAGTCAATGCCCGCACGCTGGCCGACCGCTACGCCGCGGCAACGCGCCTACACGTCAAGCGCCTGGTGCTTTTATCGGCTTACGGCGGAGAAAAAGACGCCGTAAGCACCGCAATGCTTCTCTCTCAACCCAAGGTGGAAATCCTGGATTTCGAGCGAACGTACGCGCTTCTTTCCTACCTCGGGTGTCCGCCTACCGAAACCCTGCGTTTGCAACCCGCCAAAAAGCGTTTGCGCTCCGTTGCCGCAGGCGCTTTACGAAAAAAGAACGCCCGCAAGTATCTTACGGTGGCAATTCTCACCTTGCTGTTTGCACGGTTTACCCCGTATGGAATCCTATACATCGCAGTCTCGGCAACCGCCCTCGTCTTGGCGCTTCTGTGTCGCATCGATATCGTAGGTCGCATTGCAAAAAAAACTTAATCTTCGTCCTTTTGTTCCCGCTCCGTTTCGGCATGCGTCCGAGGCGACGTTTCCCCCTCCGACGGCGCATCCTCATCGGGAGCCGGCAGGTACGCAGGCGGTTCTTTGTCTTTGAGCACAAATTTGACAATCAAAAAGAACCCCACGCCGAAAAGGACGGAAATCAGCGCCAGCCAACCGAACGCACCGTTCAGAAGAGTCGGATCGATCAACACGATGACAAAAGACACCGTAAAGATCGCCATAAATACCAGTCCGACGATAGCAAGAATACGTCTCGATTTTCCCTTCATATCCGTATTATACCATTAAAAAACGGTAAAAGCAAGCTTTTGTTCAGACTCGCGCGCGGCATTTCGTCCGCACACGGGTCTCGCGGTAAGGCGCCCGCAAGCCGATGTAACTTCATTACGCCCGACAACGATTTACACGGGAATGGAATAATTCGGAAAAATGTTTGATATTTGAAATTCGCGGTGTTATAATAAAATCATGCGGAAACTCTTCAAGCTACTGACAAACAAAATCCTGATCACGATCTTTTTCTTTTTACTGCAAGTGGCGTTTGTCGCGGTACTCATGCTGTATCTCGTATCGATAGCCGCATGGGTGTATCTTGTGGCCAGCGCGCTCAGCCTTTTTGTCTGTCTTTTCGTTATGGGCAAAAACGCCAATCCCGGATATAAACTGGCCTGGGTGGTACCGATACTTTTAGTTCCCCTCTTCGGCGGCCTGATGTATCTCAGTTTCGGCCGTACGGCAAAACTGAGAAACCGCAAAGACCGCAAATTTCTGGTCGAGACGGAAAAAAACACTTTCGTCAAATACGATTCCGCCATCGAAAGAGCCAAAGACCATATTCCGCATTTATCGCCGTCCGCCCGGAAACTCAGCGAACTGCTTTCCCACCAAAGCGGCTATCCCGTATATAACGGCACGTCGGTCGATTACTATCCGCTCGGCGAAGACTTTTTGGACGCGCTTATAAAAGATTTGGAAAAAGCGCAACAATACATTTTTCTCGAATACTTTATCATAGAACGCGGCAAATGCTGGAACAGTATTCTCGAAATCTTGCAGGCAAAAGTTGCCGAAGGTGTAGACGTACGTCTGATCTACGATGATATGGGATGTCTTTTCACTTTACCGGCAAACTATGCCAAAAAGATGAATGCCGCAGGAATCAAGGCGCGCGTCTTCAACAAAATCAAACCGACGTTCGATATTCGCATGAACAACCGTACGCACCGTAAAATCGCGGTAATCGACGGCAACGTGGCCTACACCGGCGGCATCAATCTCGCCGACGAGTATATCAACGCAATCGAAAAATTCGGACATTGGAAAGATACGGCCGTGCGTCTCGAAGGCGAAGCGGCGCATTCGTTTGCCATTATGTTTCTGCAATTCTGGTTAATGCTCGGGCGCGAACACACTTCCGTGGACGAATTCCTGCCGCTTTCAAAACCTTGTGCATGCCCGGGATTCGTTCAGCCCGTCACTTCCGGCCCCGGTAAAAACGTGCAGATCATCGAAAAAGGACTCATGTCCATTGTATCCAACGCCGATAAATACGTATATATCAATACGCCGTATCTCATACTCGACAACGAATTCGTAACCGCCTTGTGCCTTGCGGCGGAAAGCGGCGTAGACGTGCGCATAACCATGCCGCACATTCCCGATAAAAAGCTCGTATTTACAATGTCCCGTTCCTTCTACCCCGTGCTTTTGAAATCGGGGGTAAAAATCTACGAATACCTGCCGGGATTCGTGCACGCCAAAAGCACCGTATGCGACGATTCGATTGCATACGTGGGGACCTGTAATCTCGATTACCGCTCGTTTTATCTGCACTACGAATGCGGCGTATTTATGTACGACGTGCCCGCCGTAGCCGACATAAAAGCCGACTACCTTGCCACGCTCGAGCAGTGCAAACAGATTACCTACGAAGAAGCAACCGACGTAACCGCTTTCACCAAACTTGCAAGGAGCGTATTACGGCTTTTCGCACCGCTGATGTAAATTACGGCGCATCGTCCGTTATAAGTCGTCCGCGTCTTGTACAGGCTTTTCCCACACGGGATTGCCGTCCTCGTCGGTCACAACTCCCGTGTAACTGCCCATCGGGTCGGTCTCGCAAGATTTGAGAAGCTCTTCCGTCCGTTTTTTCCTCTTCATATCCTTTCCTCCCCTGGTAGTATGCGTGACGTACTCTATAATTCATACGCATTCTTATACAAAATTTCAAAAGGAGCCACACCATTCATGAATATTTGGCACGATATCAATCCGCAACGCATTACGCCGGAAGACTTCATCGGCGTCATCGAAATCCCCAAAGGCTATAAGCAAAAATACGAGCTGGACAAAGAAACGGGTCTGCTGATTCTCGACCGCATTCTCTATACCTCTACCCATTACCCCGCCAACTACGGACTGATTCCCCGCACGCTGTCCGACGACGGCGACCCTTTGGACGTGCTTGTGCTGTGCAGTGAAAGCCTGGAACCGCTCAGCATGGTGCGTTGCTATCCCATCGGCGTCATTACCATGCTGGACAACGGCGCAAGCGATGAAAAAATCATTGCCATTCCCTTCAACGATCCGACGTACAATACATACAAAGATATTTCCGAACTGCCGACGCACGTTTTCGACGAAATGCGGCATTTCTTCTCGGTATACAAACAACTGGAAAACAAGCAAACGGCGGTCGACGAAGTGGCCGACCGCCTGCGTGCACTGCAAATCATCAAAGATTGTATCGGTAATTACAACAAAAAATACGCCGGCCGCGTTACGCCTCTGTAACGCATCGCCCAAAACTATACGCCGATTTTACGGAAAAAAGTTTCGGTATCCGTCCTGCCCGATCGGTTGTAACGCATGATTTCCGAAAGCTTACTCGCATCTCCCTTTCGGAACGTATTGATGCCGCCTTGACAGGTCAGAATGGCACGGTACCCGAGTTTTGCCAAAATTTTTCCGGTATCTTTGCTATAGCAACCGAAAGGATACGCAAACACGTTCATACGGTAACCGCACGCGTCTTGCACCAGCTTGCGGCATTTTTCGCTGTCGGCAACCAACCGCGCCTCATAATCGGCAGGCGATTCTCCCGACTTGCGCCGCACCCCTTTGTGTCCGCCGTTGATTTTGTGCAAATCGTAGGTATGATTGGCAAATTCAACGCGGCCGCCACGGTACAGTTCCCCGATTTCTTCCCGATTGAGATAGGAGTATACGGGACTCCGCTTGCGCACGCCGTCTTCTTTTTGCACATAACTCCCCACAACACTCACCGTCATTTTCATGCCGTATTCGGCGGCAATTTTTTCGGCATAAAACGCATTGTTATAGAATCCGTCGTCGAAAGTAATCACGATCGGCTTTTCGGGCAATTCGCCCTTGCCGTCACAATACTCGATGATATCGCGTACGAATACGGCAGTATATCCCTTCTCCCGCAAATACCGAAAATCGGCGCGCAACGTCTCGGGAGAAGCGACATATTCCCCCACATTGGTGCGACAAACGGAGTGATACATCAGAACGGGGACACGCCGCGCGTCGCAATCGCTTTTTCCGCTCGACGCGAATCCCGACAAACATAAAAATAACGTCGTCATCACCAGACACAAACCCTTTTTCATACCGTTAGTATTGTATAGTGCCACGCGTCTTATACAAACTGCACGCCTTGCGTGCATCGTCCGTCCATTGCTTGACTCTTTGGCCGCAACGCAGTATACTGATAAAAACAATATCGGCAGTTTCGGGGTTTTATGTCTCGCATACTACCGAAAAATCGGGAGGTTCTATGCAAAAAGTCAGCGAACTACACTATGAACGTATCGGCAAAGAGGATATTCTTTCGGCAATAGAGACGCACACAAAGCAAATCCAAACAGCCCGTAGCGGCAAAGAACTCGCGCAAATCCGCGAATCGTGCCTGACGCACGTACACCGCTATCAGACGATGTTCTCTCTTGCCTACGTTCGCTTTACGCTCAACACGCGCGATGCGTTCTACTCGAAGGAGAAAGATTACTATGACGAAACGACGCCTACGGTAAACGCCGCATTCGTCAAATTTCAAAAAGCCTTTTTGGAAAGTCCGCATCGAGAGGAAGCAAAACAGTACGTGCATCCCCTGATTTTTCCGCAATACGAATGCAGTATCCAATGCACCGGCGACGGCGCCGTTCCCTACAAGATCGAAGAGAATAAAATCGTCACCGAATACACAAAACTGATGGCGGAAACGTTGTTTACATTCGACGGCGAGAAAATGCCCCTCTCGGCGCTCAAAAAATATTTCGTCGATCCCGATCGCAACATCCGAAAAAAGGCGTATACCGTGCTGGGCAATACGCTTGCCGGAATCGGCGACAAGCTGGATGACATTTTCGACCGACTGGTCAAAGTGCGCACCGCTACCGCCAAAGTATTGGGATACGAAAACTACGTGGCGCTGGGCGACAATATCATGGGACGCATATCCTACAACCGAGAAATGCTTCGCGCCTTCCGCGAAAACGTATTGCGCGACATCGTCCCCCTCGTTGCCGCACGGAAAGCGGACGTTGCCCGCTCTCTGCAAATCGATCAAATGATGCTCTACGATAACGAAACGTATTTCCCCTGCGGTAACCCCGCCCCGATCCTCGACGCGCAAGCGATGTTTGCGGCCGGCAAAGAGATGTATCACGCCATGGGAGCGGAAACCGGTGCGTTTTTCGACATGATGCTGCAAACGGAAGCGTTTGACGTATTTCCCCGCGAAGGCAAGTGGGGCGGCGGCTATATGGATTCGTTTATCGATTACCGTCAACCGTTTATTCTGGCGAATTTCAACGGCACAAGCGACGACGTGGACGTACTCACGCACGAAGCAGGCCATGCCTTTGCCGCCTATATGGATTTTTGCCAGAATCACGATCTCGATCTGGGACTCGGCATGGAAACCGCGGAAACGCATTCCATGAGCATGGAATTCTTCTGCCATAAGTATATGGACAAATTTTTCGGCAAGCGGGCAGACGATTACCGCTATGCGCATCTTTTCGACGCGCTCGCCTTTCTGCCGTACGGCACCATCGTAGACTATTTCCAAGAGCTTGTATACACGCACCCTGAAATGTCGCCGGCGGAACGCAATGCTCTGTGGAAAAAGCTGGAGACGCAATTCCGCCCTTGGTTGTCCGCCGACGGAATCCCCTATTTGGAAAACGGCACCCGCTGGCAATACCAAATGCATATCTACGAATCTCCCCTCTACTATATCGACTACTGTCTGGCGCAAAGCGTTGCGCTTCAATTTTACCTTAAAAGCCGCGAATCTTACGACGACGCTTTCGCCGCCTATCTCCGATTCGTAAAGACAGGCGCTACCGAAGAATTTCCCGCACTCGTACGCCATGCGGGACTTCGGTCCCCCTTCGACGACGGCGCGCTGTCCGACGTGGCGACCGAAACGGAAAAACTTCTCCTGCACAAATAACGGAATACCAATACATAAAGAGGTATACAACTATGGAAAAATACGCATGGAAAGCGCGTTTGCTTGAGGGAAAACGCGACGAATACATCCGCCGCCACGACGAAATCTGGGCGGAAATGAAAGAGACGTTGACAAACGCGGGAATCCGCAATTATTCCATTTGGCTATGCGACAACGAGCTATTCGGTTACTACGAATGCGAGCTCGGCGTTGCCTATGCCCTCGAAACGCAAAACAACTCTCCCGCCGTGGCACGTTGGAACGAATACATGCGCGACGTAATGCTGATGGAACCCGATCCCGTCACCGGTGCGCAACCCCGACTCGAAAAAGTCTTCGAATTCCGCTGAGCCCCTTTCCGAAAAGGCGTTTCACGCAATTATCACGCTAAATCCTACGATTTTTTACCTATTTTAATTGCCTGATAACGCAAAATGTGGTATTATATTAAAGTATAATATATTTTTCGGTATCACACAGAGAGGAACGACCATGAAAAAAACAAAAAGAATTTTCGGCTTTGTCATGATCTTGTGTTTGGCAATCTGCACAAGCATCGTTTTTGCGGCTTGCACAAAAAAGGGAGATTATCCCAATTACCGCAATCCAAACACCACGTCTTCCGAATATGACGGCAAATACGTAATTTCCGTCGTGTCGGCGGGCGGACTCAACCTCGACGGCGTACGCGTTTCCGCAATGAAAAACGGCACGGCGCAATTGTCGGGCATCTCCCACAACGGAGTCATCGAACTTTCCTTACCCGCCGACGAATACATTCTCAAAGTGGACGAATCCACTCTGCCCGAAGGGTATTACGTGCCCGAAGATGCGGATTTCCGCACCACCCCCAATTTAGCCAGTGCCAAAATTTCTCTTCCCTCCCGTATTATTACCACAACGGCAGACAGCGGCAAACGGTATGCGTTAGGCGACGTTATGCACGACTTCGGTTTTGTCGAAACCAACGGAACCCGTTATACGCTCTCGGAAATTCTGTCCCGTAAAAAAGCAGTCATGCTCAATTTCTGGTACACCACCTGCGTGCCTTGCCAGCAAGAATTCCCCGCCATCCAAAAAGCATACGAAGCTTACGGCGACAAAATCGAGATCATAGCGCTTTCCGCGCAAGACGGAATGTCGAAAATCCGTAGCTTCAAAGAAACGTTCAATCTGACTTTTTATATGGGACCCGATCAAGCCGGCATAACAAGCCTATTTAACATATCCGGTTTCCCCACCACGATTATTGTCGATCGTTACGGCGTGGTAGCCTACAGAGATTCCGGCTCGGTCAGTTTGGAATCCACCTGGATGGCGTTGTTCAATCGCTACACCGCCGATAATTACACCCAGGAAGTGAATCCCGACGACGCTCCGGATACGCCTGTAGAACGCGTCAAACCGGATGCTTCCCTCTCCATGCCCACTTCCGCCGTGATGGCCGCAGCCGTCAACGGAAACGGAGCGGAAGATAAAGTCGACAATTACCGTCCCGAAACAAGCGAACCGGATGCCGAATATTCGTGGCCCTGGTTGATCGGCAACGACGAAGAAGGCGCTTACGCGTATGCATCCAATGCCGGCACCAACTATACGTTTGCTATCTTATATGTGGATCTGCATTTGCAAACCGGCGACGTAGTATCCTATTGGTACAACGTCAATACCGAGACCGACAAAGATCTGCTGTACGTGCAGGTTGACGGTGCCGTTGTAGCGCGGCACAGCGGCAACTCCGAGGGCTGGAAACGCGAATACGGAATCTACGTGGCCAATTATCCCGTCACCGTCACGCTTTCCTTCTGCTATATCAAGGATCAGTTGGAAACCGTGGAAGGCGACGCCGCCAAAATCAAAGCCATTACGATTTCGGATATCACCGATGCGGACGGCGCGCTCGATCAGCAGGTTTCGGCAGTCGACAGCATCCCCCTCTCCGACGGAAAATACGACGTGCAGCTCATCGCACCCGGTTCGGCCGATAACGACAGCATTTATTACAAATACGTTTACACGGACGCCGACGGAAAAGAAGCGCAATCCATTCTGTTTGCCGACATCAACAATGCTACGTACTGGGCGGAAAAGCGCATGGGCCCCACCTTCATTGCAGAAGGA
>CAMUPJ010000013.1 GCA_947090725.1 uncultured Clostridia bacterium | reverse complement strand
GCTCAGGCACGATATTAACGGCAATATCAAAAGACGAATTTTTGAATATGCCGTTGCCTATCATCGACGAAAATATGCAAAAAGAAATTTCGGATAAAGTGAAAGAATCATTCCGTTTGCGTAAAGAAGCAAAACGGCTTTTGGACAATGCAATCAAAGCTGTCGAAACGGCTATTGAAACGGATGAAGAAACGGCGTTAAAGCAGTTATATTCCGATCAAAATTCGGTTCTTTTGTAAACTCTACGAAAAGTACGTATTTTTGTAGGCTTATTATTGAAATTGACTGTTGTACAGTTCGGCGTAGAAACCGTCGGCGGCGAGAAGCTGCGCGTGCGTTCCTTTTTCGACGACGTTTCCGTCCCGCATGACGAGGATGAGGTCGGCGTCCACGATGGTGGAGAGGCGGTGCGCGATGACGAAACTCGTGCGTCCCTTCATCATGGCGGCGAATGCCGACTGAATTTTGGCTTCGGTGCGGGTGTCGATATTGCTGGTGGCTTCGTCGAGGATCAGCATGGGCGGTTGGGTAAGCATGATGCGTGCAATGCACAGAAGCTGTTTTTCTCCCTGACTGATGGAACTGCCTTCGTCGTCGATGACGGTATCGTATCCGTCTTTCAGCTTTTCGATAAAGGAGTGAATATGCGCCCGTTTGGCGGCGTCTACGATCTCTTCCCGCGTCGCGTCCGGTTTGCCGTACGCGATGTTTTCCGCTACCGTTCCGCGGAATATCCACGAGTCTTGCAATACCATTCCGTAGGCGCCGCGTAGCGATGCGCGGGTGATTTCCGTCACCGGCGTTTCGGAGAGGAGAATGCGTCCCCGCTGCGGATCGTAAAAACGCATCAGAAGATTGATGAGCGTTGTTTTGCCGCAACCGGTGGGGCCGACGATGGCTACGCGGCTTCCCGGCAATACCGAAAGATTGAGGTCTTGCAGGAGCGGGCGGGCGGGGTCGTAGGCAAAGTCCACATGCTCTACGGCCAGGCTTCCGTCGCAGTATGCAAGCGCAGGGAGTCCGTCGTCGCTCGGTTCTTCCCGCTCTTCCAAAAGTTCCTTTACGCGCCCTGCGGCGGCCGACGCCGTTTGCAGTTCGGTGATAACGCCGGTAATCTCGTTGAACGGCTTGGTGTACTGGTTGGCGTAGGAGAGAAAACAACTGAGCGTTCCCACGGTGAACGCCGCCGGGTTTTTGATGACCAACAGCGCACCGATGACGGCGACGGCGGCATACACGATTCCGTTGACGAAACGGGTCCCGGGGTTGGTGAGAGAGCTGTAGAACATGGCTTTTACGCCTACTTTCCGCAAGTCTTCGTTGACGCCGTCGAATGCTTTTTCCGCCGCTTGCTCGCGGGAGAATGCTTTGACTACCGTCATGCCGCTGAGGATTTCTTCGCTCATGCCGCTCAGTTCGCCCCGCTTGCTCTGTTGCAGGCGGAACATATTGTGGGTGGCGCGGGCGATAAAATAGGCGACGCAGATGGAAGCGGGGGTGATGAGTACCACCACAAGCGTCATGGTGAGATTGTAGTACAGCATAAATCCGATGGTGCCGGCAATGGTCACGATGCCCGAAAACAGTTGCGTGAAACCTTGAATAAGACCGTCGGAAATGAGATCGGTATCGTTTACCACGCGGGAGAGCAGGTCGCCGTGCGGATGTCCGTCGATGTAGGAGAGCGGCACGCGGTTGAGCTTGTTGAACGCCGCACTGCGCAGATCGCGTACGGTGTTCATGGCCGCTTTATTGGTACACAGCGAGCCCAGCCATTGAAATACCATCACGACGGCGATCAGGCCGAGGAGGATACAGGCGTAATGCAATACGCGCTCCAGATCCACGTTGTTTTCGCCGATGATATAATCCACGGCTTTACCGATGACGACGGGCGCCAATAACGTTGCCGCAATCTGTAGGATACTGCACGCGAGCGCCAGCAGGATGAGCGGATAATACGGCCGCATAAAGCGAAGCACGAGGCCGACGGACCCTTTGTTTTTTCTTTTTTCGCGACTCATAGCGTACCTCCCCGTACCGCTTCTTCGGTTTTGGTCTGACTGCGGCAGATTTCGCGGTACACTTCGCAGGAGGCGAGCAAATCGTCATGCGGCCCGTAGCCCACCGCGGCGCCGTCCTCCAAGACGAGAATGTTGTCGGCGTGCGAAAGAGAGAATGCGCGTTGGCTGATGAGGACGACGGCAGGATGAAAAGGAAGCTCCGCGATCGCGTGTCGCAGGCGTGATTCTGTGGCATAGTCGAGCGCGCTCGAAGAGTCGTCCAGAATAAGAATTTCGGGTTGTGCGACAAGCGCGCGCGCAATGGTAAGACGTTGCCGCTGTCCGCCCGAAAAGTTTTTGCCGCCGCGGCTGACGGGACTGTCCAGTCCTTGCGGCAATTTTTCCACGAAATCATACGCTTGCGCCGCTTTGAGCGCGGCAATGATTTGCTCGTCGGTGGCGTCCGCTTGGCCGAACGTAAGGTTTTCGCGTAGCGTTCCCGAAAAGAGAACCGATTTTTGCGGCACCAGGCCGATTTTGCGGCGTAAGGCTTGTTGCGGGTACTCTTTGACCGATATGCCGTCTACCGATACGGTGCCGCTCTCGGTTTCGTAAAAGCGGGGAATCAGATGGGCAATGGTGGATTTGCCGCTGCCCGTCGAGCCGATAATGCCCAGCGTTTGCCCCGCTTGCAACGAAAAGCAGATATCTTTGAGCGCACAACGGCCGCCCTTGTAATAGGCAAAGCTTACGTCCTCGAAGGAAAGTTTGGGACTGCCCTCGATGGGGGGCGGCGCTTTTGTCACCGTATCGACGATTTGCGGTGTTGTTTCGAATACTTCGTTGATGCGTCCCGCCGAAGCCGCCGCTTTGGTAAACGTGACGGCAAGGTTGGCCGTCACGACCAGTGCGAGCAGAATCTGCGAGAGATAGTTGATGAGCGACACGACCTGCCCTTGGCTGAGAGCGCCCGCCGAGACCGTTTTGCCGCCGAAATACAAGACGGCAATCACGGCGAGGTTGATGACGGCGTATGTAAGCGGATTGAGAAGCGCCGACAAAGCGTTGGCTTTGACCGATTTTTTATTGAGCGCGTCTGCCGACGCGTAGAAGTCTTGTTGCTCTTCTTCCTGATTGGAAAACGCGCGTACGACCCTCGCGCCCGAGAGCGTTTCGCGGGTGAGGAGGGAGACGTCGTCGAGGTTGTTCTGGATTTTGCGGTAATACGGGGCGGTGCGCGACATTACCAACCAAAGGATGATGCTCACCACAATTGCCGTAACGAGGAAAATGATACTGAGGCGCGCGCTGATGGAGACGGCCATGACGAGCGCGCCCACCACAAGAAAGGGGGCGCGTAACACGAGGCGGATAAACATCGCCACGCCGACTTGCGTCTGAATGGTATCGGAATTGATGCGGGTGAGAAGCCCCGCGGCGCCGAATTTATCGATTTCCGAAAGGGACAGCGAATGGATGTGCCGATACAGCGCGCCGCGCAGATTGGTGCCGAAGCCCTGGCTGGCGCGCGCCGCCATATACTGCGCCGTTACGGCGAAAATCAGACCCGAAAGTCCCAGCGCAACCATTACGCCGCCCATCTTCCATACGTATGCCGTATCGCCGCCGCCGATACCTTTATCGATAATACGGGCCACCACGAGCGGAATGATAAGCTCATTGACCGCTTCCAGTAATTTGAAAAGCGGCCCCAAAACGGTTACGGCCCGATATCCTCTGAGGAATCGCAGAAGTTTACGCATTGCAAATACCGTACTCCTATAATGTGCTAACCGTATTGTACCATATTCTTTCCGCTCTGTCATTGTTTTTTACTCGTTTTTTGCATTTTTCCGTTGATGGTATATATGCAAAATCGCATCGATGGGTGTGCGCTTCCGACGGGGCGGAAAGGGAGTGCTTTGCCTTGCGGACCACGGCGCGCAATGCAGTGGATGTAATGGAATTTGTGTATCTTTTTACCATATTTTTTTGTTGTTTATCGGTAAATATCGGTATGAAAACCGCTTTTTCGCCACTTTTTTGCCATTAAAGTGGTAAAAACGGTACTTTTTCCCAAAAATGCGCGATCCGAGCGGAATTTACTGTTTTTGTGTGGATTTTTACTATTGAAAATTGTCCCGAATTATGATACGATGTACATGGACGAAATAGGAGCGGGAAAGGCATGCGCAAAATCGATACGGCAGGAAAATGGATATGGTACCCGGATGATTTCGAAATCGAATTGTCCGCGCGTTTTATGATGCGAAGATACGAGCGCGACGTGCCCATTCCGCCCTTTTGGAAACAGTATTCCTGTTGGCGCAACGTGAAATTCGTGAAAAAGGCTGTGATCGACAGAGAAGAGCGGCTTTCCGTTACGGCAGAGGGTATTTTCAATGTGACGATAGACGGCGCGTTTGTGTACGGTGCAGGCGGGGAATATGTATTGCCTGCTGGCGAACACGAAGTCGTGGTAACCGTTGCCGCGGAAAAGGGCTTGCCTGCCATGAAGGCGGACGGCGAGACGTTCCGCTCGGACGGCTCTTGGCTGGTGACCTGCAACGACCACAAATATTTGCCGGCAGCTTTCAACGATACGCTCGTTAGCGGAGATTCCACGCCCAATCATGTAAAACTTCCCACCGAAGTTTGTATGCCCCTAAAAGAGATTTGTCGCGGCGACGAAAAAATATACGATTTCGGACGGCAACTTTTCGCGTTCGTGGAGATAGAGGGAATCGAGTCGGACGCGAAGTGCGTGCGGCTTTATTACGGAGAGTCGGAGCAGGAAGCGTTTGATACCGAAGGGTGTGAGCTTTCGGCGGTATTCGAGGTGAACGGCCCCTCTCTTCTGACCGATAATCCCCAAGCGTTTCGGTATCTGTCGGTAAAAGGAGCCGCCTTCCGATCGGTAAAAGCGTTGCATGAATATTTGCCGCAACCGCGGCAAGCGACTTTCCGCTCCTCCGATCCCTTGCTGGACGAAATTTTCCGCACGTCATGCTATACGTTGCAACTGACCACGCGCGAATTTATCATCGACGGCATTAAGCGCGACCGTTGGGTGTGGTCGGGCGATGCGTATCAGGGCTACCTGATGGATTATTATTGCTTTTTCGATTGCGACGTGGTGCGTCGGACGATGATAGGGCTTTTCGGAAGAGAACCGTTTGATCTGCACATCAACCATATTATGGATTATACCTTTTATTGGATCATGGGCTTTTGCGATTATTACCGCTATACCAAAGACCGCGCGTTTGCCGAACGGAATTTTTCCAAGGCGGTCAGTGCGCTCGAATACTGCATTTCCCGTACCGACGAAAACGGACTGATGCAAGGGAAAGAGGGCGACTGGGTGTTTATCGACTGGGCGGAGAATCTCGACAATACCGGCGAAGTGTGCTTCGAGCAAATGCTGTATGCCGTATCGCTTCGGATGACGGCGCAACTTGCCGACGTGCTCGGAAAAGAAGAGGAAGCGAAGCGGTACGGCGCTCTTTATGCGGACGTAACGCAAAAATTGGAATGGTTTTGGGATGAAAAGCGCGGCGCGTATATTCATTCCTTCAAAAACGGCAAGCCGGACAATTTGGTCTTGCGGTATGCCAATATATTTGCCATCCTCTATGATCTTTGCACCCCCGAACGGCAGAAGCGCATCGTAAAGTCGGTGCTCGAATCGTCGGACGTGCAGGCAATCACTACGCCGTATATGCGGTTTTACGAATTGGCCGCTCTCATGAAAATGGGCGAAAAGCAGTACGTAATGGAGGAGATCCGCTCGTATTGGGGCGGCATGTTGCGAGAGGGGGCAACTACTTTTTGGGAAACGTACGACAGTAGGCAGACGGGCGACGAAAAATACGCCATGTACGGGAGAAGGTACGGCAAGAGTCTGTGCCATACCTGGGGCGCCGGGCCGGTGTACCTGCTGGGAAAATACATAACGGGATTGGAACCGGACGGCAAAGGCGGCTTCACGGTCACGCCCGATAAAACGGATTTGGAGTGGTTTACCGCCACCGTGCCGTTTTTGGAAGGAGAGGTTACCGTAAGCGTGCGGCCCGAAGGCGTAAGCGTGCGCAGTACGCACGTCGGCGGCGTGCTCGTTTGGAAAGGGAAAAGATATCGGGTAATTGCGGGAAAGGAAACTTCGGTTACCGATACAAAAGAGGACAAAATATGCAGTTCAATATGAAAATGTTCGATCCCGATAATATTTTTGCGGTGAACCGCAGCGTAGGCTATGAATCGGTGTTGGCGCACAGTCACAGCTTTGTGGAACTCGTCTACGTGGAAAGCGGTGCGGGTACGCAGAAAATCGGGTCGGATACCATGAAGTTGAAAAAAGGCGACTTGTTCGTGATTGCCGACGACAAACAGCATTTTATCCGCCCGAGTTGCGAAGAAAACGAGTTCAGTCTGATCAACGTCATTTTCGAAAAAGAGTTTGCCGACGTGGACTATTCCGTGTTTTTGCCCTGTTTTCCGTCCAACTTTTCCGAGGACAGCCAAACGGTGCAATACGTCCGCAAATGCTACGAAGAATATGAAACGCGTCGGGAAAATTTCGAATGGCGCATACGCGGTTATGTGTATCTGATATTGGCGGCGTTGGCCGAAGCTACCTCGCAAACCAAAATGAAGAGCTGGAAGAATCATCGCGGCGACTATGTGCACGATGCCACCGCTTTTATTCACGAGAATTTTTCCAGGAAACTTACGCTCGACGATGTAGCGTCGTCGGTGGGACTCACCAGCGGATATCTGCAAAGACTCTTTCGGCAGGAACGCAATACGTCGGTTATGGAATATCTTCTGCGTTACCGTGTGGAGCAAGCTTGCAAGATATTGATGGAAACGGAGGAGACGGTGTACGAAATCAGCCGAAAGATAGGGTTTTCGGACGTGAAGAACTTTCACTACTATTTCAAAAAAGTATTCGGGGTCACGCCCAACGAATTCCGCAAAAATCACAAGGAGGAACGGTCATGACGCAAGCAGATGTTTTGCACGGGAGCGTTGCGGGTGGCAAAAGAAAGTTCAGCGAAGTATTCGATTCGTCGCCTAATATTCTGCGCGGCGGGATAGCGACGGTATGTGCGTTGGCTGCCATCGTACTGTTGTTGGCCGCGCCCATCTTTACGTTCGGAGACGAATCCATATCGCTCAGTTGCAATGTGGGATTTTTCGGGTTGATGAAAGCATTGCTCGGGGGGGGGTCTTATTCCTTTACCGATAGCGAATTCGGAGCGCTGACCGTAAAAGTACCGGCAGGGGCGACGATTCTTATATTGACGACCGTAATTCTGTGGTTGGCGTTTCTTGCCGTGGGGATCGTAAGTATCTTCGGCAAATGGGGGAGCGCCGATAAAGCGGTCGTGGGCGCCGTGGGGCTGGGCGCGTTTTGCTGGCAATGCATCGCGTTTGTCATATTGATTGCGTCCAAGGGAATGCGCAGTACCAATATTTTCGGCGTCGAAACGGCATTTTACCGTACTTTTTCGGTGACTGCTACCTATCTTGTGTGCATTTTGCTTGCATTGATCGGCGGATGCTGTGCCCTCGGTATAAACAGTCGCAATGTGAAAAACGTACGCCGTTATAAGCTCATGTATTTATTTTTGTTGCCGGCGGCGGCGCTTGTGGCGATCTACAATCTCTATCCCATGCTGCTTTCGTTCTGCCTTTCGCTCAAGAATTACGTGATTGCCGACGGCATTTGGGGAAGCGCCTGGATAGGTTTCCGCAATTTCAAGACCATATTCGTGGATCCCGATATGTTGCGCATCATCGGCAACACGCTTCTGATCAGCGTGCTTCGCATGGTGATTTCCATTATTCCGCCCATATTCTTGGCGATTATGCTGTTTGATATGGGGGCGCACAAAGTGCGTAAGGGAATTCAGACGATTATTTATATTCCGCACTTTTTCAGCTGGGTTGTGGTGTATGCCATAGCATACGCTTTCGTAAACCCCGACGGACTCATCAATAATCTGATTCGCGGCGACGTGCATATCCTCGCCAACGAGGGCGCGTTTATTCCGTTGTTGCTTATCACCGATCTGTGGAAGGAGTGCGGTTGGGGCACCATATTGTATATGGCGGCGCTCACCAACGTGGATCCCAGTCTGCACGAAGCGGCGGCCATCGACGGCGCGGGGCCCGTCAAACGGCTGTTTCACGTAACGTTGCCGTCTATCACGCCTACCATTGTCTTTACAACCGTTATGGCGGTAGGTAATCTTCTCAAAGGCGCGGGCTACGAACAAATCATGTTGTTCGGCTCGGAAATTATGAAAAATGCGCAGGTTATCGATACCTGGGTGGTTTGGAAAGGACTGCAAAGCCTTCAGTACGGTTTGGGCGCTGCGGTATCTTTCTTCCAGTCTTTTATCGGCATGCTTATGGTAATCGGGTGTAATGCTCTTTCCAAGAAGTGGGTGGGCGTTTCGCTGTATTAGGAGGGGATAGGCAATGATAAAAGGCAAGAGCGATAAAGCATATCAGGGCATTTGCGCGGCGGTAGCGATTCTGTTTGCACTCATCTGTCTGTACCCTCTTTTGTATACGGTGTTTCTTTCGTTTTGCACCGAAAAAGAATGGATTGACAGCAGCGGAGCGATATGGTATTTTCCCAAACGCCCCACGGCGGCGGCCTATGCCAAAATCCTCGGTTCTACCGGTGTGGTGTTGCGCGCATTGCTCGTTTCCTTCGAGCGCACCATTCTCGGAACCGTTTTGGGATTGATTGTCAACGTCTTGGCGGCTTATGCGCTTTCCCGCAGAAATTTGCCGGGCAAAGGCGTGCTTTTGAAAGTGATGTTGCTTACCATTCTGTTCAACGGCGGCTTGATTCCCACGTATCTCACCATACAGTCCACCGGGCTTATCGACACCGTTTGGGCGTTGATCGTACCGGGATTGTTTTCGGCGTGGAACGTACTCATATTGAAACAATTTATGGAAGGGATCCCGCGGGAACTGGAAGAGGCGGCGGAAGTAGACGGCGTTTCGGTATTCGGCAAGCTGTTTTATATCATCTTGCCCATGTCCAAGGCGGTGCTGTCGGCAATCTGTATGTTTACCATCGTAGGGCATTGGAACAGTTGGTTCGACGTGAGTATCTACATCAAAGATCAGAAACTTTGGACGTTGCAATACTACGTGAAGGTCAATTTCGACAATACTTCGGGATTGGATCAGGGCAAGCTCGACTTTTTGATCAGCCAGGGGGCGGCGGTCAGTTCCATTACCATGAAGATGGCACTCACGGTAATTTCGGTGCTGCCCATGCTGATTATTTATCCGTTCTTTCAGAAGTATTTTACGCAAGGCGTTTATATCGGCGCCGTAAAAGGGTGATTTTTCCGACGGTGATCGCGTCGGCGAACAAATAAAATAATGCGGAGGTCATAATTATGTGGAAAAAAGGTTCTAAAATCGTGGCGTTACTGCTCGGGGTATGTTGCCTTTTCTCGATGGCGGGTTGCGGCAATGGTACGAAAAGCGACGGCATACCGGTAAAAATGCTGATTTCGGGATACGTGAATTTACACACCGAAGGCAACGATCCTTACCGCAAATGGATTAAAGACAATTACAATCTGGACATCACGCTGAACGCGGTGGGCGATCTGTCGGGCGCCGCGATTACCGAATTCGCGTCCAATAACAAACCGGATATCGTGGTGTTCGACAGTATGGACGAATTTACTACGGTAGCCGAGCAGAAGGTGTTGCTCGAGGACTGGACGCCGTATCTCGAGAAGATGCCCAACGCAAGTAAAATCGTGCATATGAAAGATGCCGACAACCCCGACGGCGATTCGATTGCCAAGCAGATGATGACCGACGGCGAAAAACTCAAAGGCGTTTGGACGCTTCCCGACACACCCACTTGGTCGCTTAAAATCCGCGAGGATTGGGCGAACGAATACCGTGCCACCACCACGGGAGGTACAGTGGGCGGACAGTCGTATCCCGCCGGCAATACGGCGACGAACGGGCAACCTTGGCAACCCAATACGCCCGAGGACCTCTTGCATTTTGCGCGTTGGATCAAGGCCAATAAGCCCGATTCCTATGCGTTTACCTCGGCGGGCAATAACTCTTCGCTCGGCACGCTGGGGAACTGGTTGCCGCTTATGTGGGGTACGGTGGCAGAGCTTCCTTACGGTGTGTACGTAACGGAAGACGGCGAAGTGGACTTTCCCGTGACCGACGGCACGCACAAGCTGTATATCGATTATCTCAAACAGATTTGCGACGAAAAACTTATCGATCCGTCGTGGTATCTTCAGTCGTGGGAGCAAAAGACCAAAACCAAGCAGGGACTGATAGGGATCGAGTGGTACCCCGGTTCCATTTCCGCGGAAACGCAGGGATATAATCCCGACGTGGATACCACCGATTGGTGGAAGACGTATGCGATTCCCTGTGCCGAAGGATACGACGGCGGTTATATGCCGATAGAAGGCTATGTGGGCAAAATCATCTGCGTGAGTAAGCGTGCGGCGCTCAACAGTGCCAAGATGGACGCCATCGTAAAATTCATCGACGACTGCCTTGTATACCGTGACGAAGAAACGGGGGAATATGTGCGCCCCGTGGGGTACGATGCGCTTCGCTGGGGCGTGGGCGTAGACGGTTACGAGTATAAAGAGATCGAAGGCAGTGATTATGTGTATGTGAACACGGCGGATACCGACAGCAAGTCTTTCTACCGCAACAGTACCGCCGGAGCCGGCGCATACGACTGGGGCGCGTGGATTGCCACAACCAAAGACGGCGTTATTCAGGGCAATACGGAAGAGGTGGGCGTGCTCACCAAAAAAGTGGTAGAGCACAATTCCATTACTTCGCAGATGAAATCCAAAGTGCAGATCGGCAGTTCGCTGAATCTCGATTCGTCGCTTGTCAAAAATCTCAATACGCAACAAATCTATTGGGAGTACAATTATGTGACGGGCGGTAGCGTGGATTCTTACGAGAAGTTCCTCAATAATTGGAAAACGCAATGGAAAGGCGACGAGCTTCTGGCGGCCGCCAAAATTCAGTTTACCGAATTCGGTTTGATAAAATAGAATGCAAAAAGGGATAAGGAAAATGAACACTGCAAAAAGAGGATGGGCGATCTATATATGTCTGCTGGCGGCTGTGCTGTTGCTGGCGGCGAGCGTGTGCCTGACGGGCAATATGTCCGTGCCTGCGCATGCCGAACAAGCGGCCGCTACCGTCACGTATAACTTTGCCGCATCGTCCGAGCTCCAAGACTTTACGCCCGTTTATTCGGCGCAAGAGACCGACAGCGCGGCAACCACGGAGAGCTTTTCGGCGCACTGGACGCAGGATGCAACCGTCGGCAAAGTGACGTCGCAACGCGACGCGGCGGGAAGCGGCGGCGCGGAAGGCTGGAATCGCATAGCGCAGCTTGTGCTCAGCAAATACAAATTCACCCATTTCGAGGCCGAAATCGTAATGAATTACGCCGCGAATGCCGTCGGGGGTTGGGCCGGATTGCAGTTCCGAAAGAAAAGTCTCTCGTCGGCGGGGCGCAAAGGCGGTTGCTTTGCCTTTACGCAACAGGAAGGGCATGCGACGCTTTGGGGCAACAATCCGTTTGTTTGGGACGATAACGGCACCGAGAGAGAAAACAAAGAGACGCCCAATCCCGCTGCCGAGGCTTTCAAGAGCACGCACAAATACAATCCGTTTTTGCTTACCGTTCGCGTGGTGGGCAAATCGTGCGACGTGACCGTGTCGAGTGCCGATAAAGCCACCGTGTACGCTACCGTGCACACCGATTTCAAAAAGGACGATGCGGTATGTAACGGTTTCGTTTCGCTCACGAGCGGCGACGATTATCACGATTTCCATTCTTTGAAAATCACCAATCTCAATGCGTCGGGCGAGCCGATTGCATTGGAAGAGTCCGATATACCGCGGAGCATCACACTGGACAAATCCACTACGCAATATGCGGTGGGCGAGCCGGTGACGCTCGGCTGTGCGGTGCTTCCCGCGGCAGCGACTTCCAACGTGGTCTGGAGTGTAAACGACGGCGCGGTGGCTGTCGTGAAAGGCGGCAGTATTACGGGAATCTCTGCGGGTACGGTTACCGTTACGGCGAAGTCTGCGTTCGACGCTTCGGTGTCCGACAGCGTCACGCTTACGTTTACCGACCCCGCTCTTTCGTCCAATCGGTTTGCGTTTACCGACGCATCGGTTCTGGAGAACTTTACCGCGACGTACGTTGTGGATCGGGATACCGAAGGCGATATCGAAAATTTTGCTGCGCATTGGACGGTTTCGGACGGCGTCTTAAAGCGTGTCAATTTCCCCGCGAATAACAACGATTCGTCGGAGAATTTCGCGTGTCTTTATATAAACGATTGCGAAACGGCGCACTTCGAAGCAACGCTGGTGTACCGTAATACTTCTACCGATTACGGATGGATAGGCGTCACGTGCGGTACGCTTTTGTACAACAAACGTTGTATGGACGAGGGACTCGGCATGTTTGTACAGCGCGACGGGCAACCCACTGTTTGGGGGAAGAATACCGGCGGTCCGTCCGAAACTACGGTGAGCGGTTATACGCCGAGCAATTGGCATGTTCTGCGCGTGCGTGCCTACGGCAATCGCGTGGAAATGTATCTGGACGATATGACGACGCCGGCGTTTACAAAGAATACGCAGCTGACAAACGGTCACGTGGGATTTTTTACCACTTGTAAAGCGGCGTTTGAAATCAAGAGCTTTACGTTCGCCTACTTGGACGAAAACGGCGCAAAAGAAGATTACTCCGGCATCGAGAAGTTGGAAATCGCCAATAAGATTACCTCCGCTTCCGTCGGCGATTCGCTTGTGCTCGATATTGTCGTTACGCCGCAGGCAGATATCCGCTATACGTTTACCACTTCGGACAGCAATGTCGCATTTGTGCATAAAGGCGTGCTTCGGTTTATAGGCGACGGAGAGGTGACCGTCACCGTGGTATGCAATCATGAAAAACGACTTACCGACAGCATGACGGTTTCGGTGGCGGCAAAGTCGGGTACGAGTATACCGCCGAGTTCCGAGCAAAATCCGCCGACCGACGAGGGGAACGGCAATGTTTCTCCGCAAAAAAAATCGGGTTGCGGTTCGTCGGTCGATGCGGGGAGTTTGATGGGTGCCGCGGCTGCGTTCGTCGGGGCGGCAGTGATTGCGGGCAAAAAGAAAAAGGCATCGGGAAGATGACGGGAAGGGAATATGAAAAGTTTCAAAAAAGTAATGTGTATCGCACTTGCGCTTATAGTGGGCAGCTTTGCCGGCGCGTGCGGGAATAAAAACGACGTACGGCAGGAGGTTGTACAATCCATGAAAACATACGACTTAAAGAGTATCGATTTGGAAAAGACCGCCCTGACGCAGAAAACGGATGCTTTGCAAATCGCCGTGGCGCTTCCGCCTCTGCCCGAGTTTTCCACGGGGGAGACGGTGACGGCAAACGTGCGGATTCTCACCAAATTCGCGGACAACCGACCGTACTGCTACGTGATTATCGATTGGGGCGACGGGACTTGGAGCTATAACGGACCGTATGAAAATACGGTGGAGCAGACGGCTTCGCCGACGCTTACCCACGCGTATAAGACAAGCGGCACGTATGCGGTGAAAGCCTGCGCGATCAATCTTTCCGACGGCAAATTGCACGGATGGAGCGAGTCGCAGACCTGCACCGTGACGGGCGATTACAAGGAGAAAACAGTCATCGATACCCTTTCGCCGTTTGCTTCGTCTCTTCATAAAAAGTCGGGAACGCTCGATTCTCTTTTGGACGGCAATGCACAAACCTACGTAAAGACCGACGAGGCGGCGGACTCCGACGCGGAAGAATACGTAGGGCTTTTGTTCGATGACTTTTACCGTCTCGATACCTTGGAGATCCAATTCCCGCAAGGCGAAGAGTATTTTCCCTCCAATCTCGCGGTGGAATACACTACCGACGGCGGCGAAACCTGGTACGCGCTTCCCAAGTACTATTATCTGTACGATTACAGCAAGGGAAGATATACGCCCATCATGCGTTTTCCCGACCCGAGCGGCGCCACGCTTTCTCTTCCGATGGACGGGATTGTGGCGAACGGCGTGCGGCTTTCGGCAAAACTGTTCCTGATGGAAGAGCGCACTATGGCGATAAGCGAAATGCGCGTGTTCGGCGATAAGCAACTTTTGTTGTACACCGGAAAAGGCGGCACGTACGACGCCGATCTCAACAATATGTGGACGATTTTCGGCACGGCGGCGACCGAACCCATTGTGTCGGGCACGATTGCGAATTCCAAGACGAATTCGTCGCCCTTCCGCACGGGCTTTGCCGAAATTCTCTCTACCGAATGGGCGGAGTGGAACGGCCTTAAGTTCAATTGGACAAACGAGGCGGAGGCGAAAGAAGCGTATCTCAATCAGCTCATAAACATTCGTTACGGCCCCGACGGATGGTCGAACGACGACGGATATATTTACGCCACAAGCGACAGCCCCAAGCATTTGGGAGAACAGAATCATTACACGTACAATCCCATCTTTATCCTTTCGGTGCGCAACTATTTGCTTACGGGCAACAATACCGAAGTTACGCAGAACGGGCAAACGGTGGACTTTATGGATGCAGTGAACCGTTACAATCAGACCATGCGCCAAAAGTTGGAAAAGGCGATGCATTATATGCTCGAGACGCTCGAAGGCAAGAACGGGATTCTCACCATTTACGATCCCGCCAACGACGGCACGCAAACGGGCAACGCATCCAACTACTGGGATACCCACCGCGCATTCGGCTTTAAGTCGGCGTATGAAAACGCTTTGTTTTATGCGTCGCTCCACGCCATGGCGGATATCAAAGAGTATTACGGTGACACCGAGCAGGCCGCCGAATATAAGGCGCTGGCGCAAAAAGCGTACGACGCTTACAATAAACTTTTCTGGGATGAAGAAAAGGGGCGGTATATCACTTCGGTGAACGTAAACGGCGAAAGAATCGATTTCGGTATGACGTTTGTAAACTATTATGCCGCGGCTTTCGGTTTGGCGGACGAACGGAAGGCGCAACGTATCTACGATTGGATCGACGGTAAGCGCATCGTTGCGGGCGACACCTCTACGGGGGACGACATTTACGGCGAATTCGTATATGCGTCGCGCACCAATACGGTGGACGTGTCCGACACCGGCGCGCCGTATTACTGGTGGGATCACGGCGGAAAATTGCCTTGCACGCCGGGCGCGTTCGGCGGCTACGGGCATCAGATGCAAAACGGCGGTACGATATTCTATATTTCGCACTACGACATGATGGGCAGACTGGCCGCTTTGGGAGCGGACAGCGCCGACAGCCGTTTTTCGGTCATCATGGAAGAATTTCATAAGGATTCGCTTCGCCGCAACCGCTATATGACGTTCGTACAGAACGGCGAGTCGGGCGTGGGCGAATACAGCGAAGGCGTGCTGGGAGAATTTCCCGAATCGGGACTTGTGCCGCTCACTTTTGTGACGGGCTTTCTGGGACTCAATCCGTGCGCGCAGGGTCTGAAAATTTCGCCCAAACTGCCGAGCGGGTACGACTATGCGGGAATACGGGACTACCGTTTCGGCAACCGCGTGTATTCCATTCAGGCGGATAAGACCATTGCACAGCCTTCGGTACAGTACGACGGCGAAAAATACTTTTTGCGACTTCCCGCCGATAAAACGTATATCGTGACCTACGACAACCGTCTGCTTGCGGCGTAAAAAAAAGGAGAAATACCGTTGAGAAAGATACACCAAAATGTTCCCGAACTGTTCCGGCCGTACCCCTGGAAAGTGGAAGAGTCCGTATGGAATAAAGAAAGCAACAAAAACAACGAAACGATTTTTACCGTGGCCAACGGCTACCTCGGTATACGCGGCTTTACCGAAGAAGGCTTTGCCGACAGCGGCGAGTTTTCCGATCGCACCGCTATGATCAACGGGGTGTACGAGTATTTTCCGTATCACCATATTTGGTGCCGTCCCGGCTTTCCCGCGCGCTACCATTCCATCGTAAACCAAGCCGATCCTTTCGATATCCGCATTTTTGCCGACGGGGAGCTGATCTCTTCCGCCAATGCGACGAAAGTCAAAGCGTACCGTCGCACGCTCGACTTGCAAAGCGGCACGGTAACGCGCAAATTTACGTATACGACCGACGGCGGTAAGGATATCGACGTTGAATTTTGTCGGTTTGCCTCGCAGAGCAATAAGCATCTTGCGGCCGACCGCATCCGCGTAAAAGCCGATGCCGACACCGCCTTGATCTTTAAGAGCCGTCTCGGCGCGCCGAAGGGTTGCGGCGCGGCCAAAGAGGAAATCGGCGGCGCGCGCGGCGAAGTGTTTGCGTTTATCGACGCAATGCGGCACGGGGACGTGAAAACGGTACGCTACAAAACGCGCGTTGCGCCTTTCGAAATTGCGGCGGCGGCGCTCGATGTATTTGACAAAAAGCTTGCCGTGGATAAGCAAAACGAAGCGCAGGGATGGAAAGATTCGGCAACTCTCGTTCTGAAGGCAGGGGAGAGTGTGGAAATGATTCGCTACACCGCATACGCAACCAATCGCGACGATAAGGAGTACGCCGAAAAGGCGGTTGCGATTGTGCGGCGCGCGGCGGCAAGCGGCTTTGACAAAGAATGCGCCGCAAGTACCGCCGTATTGCGCGACTTTTGGAAAAATGCGGATATTGAAATCGATGCCGACGACGCCATTCAGCAAGGTTTGCGGTTTTCGGCGTTTCAGATATTTCAGTCCACCGGCAAAGACGGCGTTACCAACATATCGGCCAACGGGCTTTCGGGCACCGGGTACAGCGGGCACACATTTTGGGATACCGAAGTGTTCATGATGCCGATGTATATATACAGTAAACCCGAAATTGCACGGAAATTGATCGAATACCGCTATAATATTCTGGATAAAGCGCGCGAGCGCGCCAAGCAGATGGACGATACGGGCGCGTTGTTTGCGTGGAATTCCATAAACGGCGAGGAGTGCGGGCACGTATTCGAAGCGGTTACGGCACAGTATCATATCAATAACGACGTGTTTTATGCCATTTACCGCTATTGGGAAGCAACGGGCGACGATGCGTTTTTGTTGGGCGAATGCGCCGAGATTCTTTTCGAGATTTCGCGTTGTATGGCGCACCGCGGCGCGTTTATTCCCAACAAGGGCAACAAGTTCTGTATCAACGTGATCTGCGGGCCGGACGAATACAATCCTGTGGTGGACAACAATCTGTATACCAACGTACTCACGCAAAAGCAGTTGTATTTCACGCTGAAAGTTGCCGAAATGCTGCAAAAGAAAGACCCCGCTCGGTATGCGGCATTGTGCAAAAAGTGCGGCGTGACCGACGAAGAAAAAGCTCTGTGGCAAAAGGCCGCCGACCATATGTATATTCCGTACAGTCGGGAACTGGAGCTATACATGCAAGACGATAACTTCTTGTACAAAGACCCTATCGACGTAGACGATATTCCGCGCGAAAAACTGCCGCTTCTTACCCACCTGCATCCCCTCAATCTTTGGCGATACCAGGTTTGTAAACAAGCCGACATCGTGTTGTTGGCATTTATTTGCAGCGAGTACTTTACCGACGAACAGCGCAAAAAAATCTTCGATTACTACGAACCGAAAACCATTCACGACAGTTCGCTTTCGGCAAGTATTCACTCTATTGTGGCTTGCGACGTGGGCTATAAGGGGGATGCGTACGGTTACTTAAAGCAGGCGGCGCGTATGGATTTGGATAATGTGAACGGCAACACCTTTTTCGGGTTGCATGCCGCTTGTATGGGGGCGTCGTGGATGATGATGGTAAACGGCTATGCGGGTTTGCGTATTTACGACAACACGCTGCACTTTAAGCCGTTCATTGACGAAAAATGGCGCAGCTATACGTTTTCGGTGCTTTTCCGCGGCACCCGTTTGCGTGTGACGGTGGATCGGGCGCACACCCGCTACGAAGTCGCGGAGGGGAAACCGATCGGCATCATGCACTACGGAGAGCCGTACACGATCGAATCGGCGCTCACGCTGAATACCGAAAAGGAGAGAGAATGATGACAAATAGCAGAAAGTCGGCCGTGATGTATGTGACGATACTTTTGTTGCTTGCGGCGGCGGTGGCAATCGGCGGTTTGTGCGTCCCCACGGCGGCGCAGGCGGAGACAGGCGATATTTATACGCAGGATTTTACGTCCGCCACAGCCGTCAATGCGGATTTCGCGGCATATTATCAGCTTAAGATGGGAGCGGGCAGCAGTCGTACCGTGGTAGGCGACAGCGCCCACTCCGACACCAATTATTATGTGTCCGGCGGCGAACTGATCCGGCATCCGTTGGACGACGATATTTTTACTTCGGAAACGCATACCACCGACAGCTTTGCCATTCTCACTTTGACCAAACGGCAATATGTGAATTTCGATCTTTCGGTAGAGTACAAAATGGGTGCGGGTACCGACTTTTGGCCGGTAGTGGCGTTCCGTCAGCAAGAAGAGGGAAAATACTTTTTGGAGACCGGCGCAGGAGTATTCGTGCAAAAGGAAGGCGCGGTGACGCTATGGGGTAGCGACGTGGACGGTATCGGGGGCCCTTACGAAAAATCGGTGCAGAATTATTCGCGTGACAGTTGGCACACCTTGCGCATTCGACTCGACGGCATCGACCTCAGCGTATGGTTGGATAACGGCGCGTCTCCCGCGTTTACCCGCAAGCTTCCGCTTTCGGCCTTTAAGCGCGGATATATTTCCCTGATATCGGTCAATAACGAGTCGCGTTTTCGGAATCTTACCGTTACCGAACTTGCCGTGCAGGCGGTGAGCGGGAATACACCGCAAGCGCCCGTGCAGTCCGCCGATACCGAAGATTCGCTGGATAATATGGCGCAAGCGGTAGATCGCATAGAGGAACTTGCAGGGCATACCGCGCAGTCGCAACCCGCGAAAAAGAAAGGTTGCGGCAGTGCGGCGGCTGCTACGGCGTTTCCGCTTGCGACGATTGTGCTTGTCGGGACGATTGTGCTTGTCGGTATTCGTAAAAAAGCGCAAAGTTACGAAAAGTAGATTGAGTTTTCGGAAAATCCCATAAACGCAAAAACAGTCACTGTTTTTACTATTGTAAAGTAAAGAAAAAGGTTTTATCATTATATATAGGAAAATTGCAAGCGGCATGTCTGCAATTACTTAATTTTCATACAATAGGGAGTGAAGAGATGAAAAAGAAAAGACATATTGTCTTGGCGTCGCTTTTGGCATTCGCGTGCCTGCTCGGTGCGGGGTTCGGGATGCGAACGGTTGCTTTCGCCGACGTAAGCGCAACGTTGCAAAACAACTACGTCACGTCCAACGTAGCGCGCGGCAAAACCGCGAAATACACCGAAATCGACGGCACGGAAATTCCGCGCGAACAGCTTTTGTATTGGCACAGGGCGGGAGATCCCGGGTATGCGGAGGGAGCGTTTGATCCGTATACCGCGCTCACCGACGGCGATCACGAACCGGGCGAAGGACATTCCATTGTAAACGTGGTACAGCCCGACGGCAGTGAACTTCGTTGCTTTGCCGTCATCGATTTGGAACAGGCATACACCGTAACCGGTCTCAACGTGGATTTTTGGCATGATCACGATTACATAGAAGTGGTGGTGCAAGTTGCGAACAGTGCCGATTTTTCCGATGCGGTAACGGTATGCAACAACGACACCGCCAACGAAATGAAGTGCGGTGCGGGTACCGGCGATGCGGTAACCAACCTTTCGGGGAAGGGCATCGATTTGACTTTTTCGCCGGTGTACGGCCGTTACGTGCGCGTATCGGGCAGAGACACGCAGGGCGGCGTTAAGTTTACGGAAATAGAGGTGCGGGGCGTAACAAGCGGTCTTGCGCCCGTGGCAGGCAACCTTGCGTTGGAACAACAGGGGCGCGGGAGCGTACTGGCGCTTACCACCGAAATCGCAGGGGCGGATATTTATTATACGACCGACGGTACCGTGCCTACCCGAAGCGCTACGCCGTATACCGCGCCCATCGATATTGCGAGCATCGGAAACCATAAAGCGTATATCCGCGCGGTTGCCGTAAAAGACGGTGTGGCAACCGTGCCTTCCGATTTCAGATTCAAGTTTGTATCGCAGAATGTGGCGTTCGGTGTAATCCCCACGTTTGACGAGGGCGTAAACCTTGTCGCGGGGAACGGCGACGGCGCACCGGTATCCAGCATTACCGACGGCAAAGGCGGTTCTTTCCATACCGTAGGCGCCGACCGACTCACCTGGCTGTATCTCGATCTGGGGAAGGCATATACCGTCGACAAGGTGGCTACGAAATTCTGGAACGATCACACGTTCAGAGTAATCATTCAGGTGGCAACGAACGATACGTTTACCGAAAACGTATACACGGTGTTCAATAACGACAGAGACAACTCGGTGGGCGTAGGCAAGGGGTACGACGGTACATACCGAGACAAAGGCTTGGGAGAAGATATAAACGCAATGAATGTGTTTGCTTTCTATCCCGTATCCGCCCGATACGTACGCGTCTGGGCGGAGAACACGAAGGAATCGCAAAGGTATTCCTTGTGGGAGGAAATTCAGGTTTTCAACGCCGCCAAGCCGGTGGAAGCATACGACGTTCCCGCAAAGAACGTAGCGCTCGGCATTACGCCTACGTTTGACGCCGACGTCAACGTGACGGCGGACGGCAACACAGACATCGATTCGATTACCGACGGCATAGGCGATTCGTTCAATTTCATGAAAGCCGATCGGCTTACCTGGTTGTATCTTGATTTGGGCAAAACGTATACCGTCGATAAGGTAGCTACGAAATTCTGGAACGATCATACGTTCAAGGTAGTCATTCAAGTGGCCACGGACGAAAATTTCACCGAAAATCTTTACACCGTATTCAATAACGATACGGACAATTCCGTGGGAGCGGGGGTAGGCTCCGACGGTGAATATCGGGATTCCGGATATGCAAACCCCGACGTATTGCAGGAAGTTGAATTCGAAGCCGTGCCCGCCCGTTATGTGCGCGTATGGGCGCAGAATACGCAGGAAACGAACAGACTGTCCTCTTGGGAAGAAGTGCAGGTTTGGTGCACGTCGGTAAGCGGCACGGAAATTCCCGAAGAAGAATATCCCGCAAGACAGGGCGCTGTGGTCGAAGCGAAAGGTATCGCCGATTTTTCGGTAGCCAACGGCGCCGCGCGCGACGACTTTGCCGATAAACTGCCCGCTACGATTCGGATAAAAGATGACGGCGGCGTCGAGGCCGATATTGCGGGTACGTGGGGATGCGACGATTATAACGCGGCCGAAGCGGGGGAGTATACGTTTGTTTTCACGCCAGCAACTGCGCAGTGGATAGACGTATACGGCATTCTCCGCGTGACCGTAACGGTAGCGCCTGCGGCGGATAAGACGGGGCTTACGGCGGCGATTACCGCGGCGCAAGCTTATGCCGAAGACAATTATGTTTCCACTTCGTGGGCGACGCTGGCCGATTCGCTTGCGGCGGCGGAGGAAGTCAACGGCAAACGCCTCGTATTGCAAGCGGAAGTGGATGCGGCGCTCGCCGATTTGCGGTCGGCGGTCTCTGCGCTGAAACTTCGCGGCGATAAAACCGAACTGCTTGCCGCCGTCACGGCCGCCGAAGCGATCGAGAAGAAAGGATACACGCAAGACAGCTACAGCGCATTCGAAACCGCGCTGGCGCATGCAAAATCGGTGGCGGAAAACATAGATGCCGAGCAAGACGCAATCGACGAAGCGCTTGCGGAGCTTGTCGCAAAACAGAATGCACTCGCAAAGAGCGGCAAGAAAGGGTGCGGTTCTTCCGCTTCGCCGACAGCGAGTATTCCCGCGGCCGTTGTGCTTATGGGCGTTATGTGGATCGCTTTTGCGAAAAGGAAGCACCGAAAGGAAACGAAATGAAAGCATTTATATTCGATCTCGACGGCGTAATCGTAAGTACCGACGAACTGCATTACGCCGCATGGAAGCAAATGGCGGAGGGAGAAGGGATATATTTTGACCGCGCCATCAACGAGCGTCTGCGCGGCGTGAGCCGAATGCAA
>CAMUPJ010000012.1 GCA_947090725.1 uncultured Clostridia bacterium | reverse complement strand
CGTAAGCTCTTTTTTAAGGCGTTCGGCCATATCGGTCAGACATTCCAAAAGGATCGGATTAAACGCGCCGCACTCTCCGTTGACAATCATCTGCACCGCCTTATCGGAGGAATAGGCGGGCTTATACACCCGCACGCTGGTCAACGCATCGTACACGTCGGCAATGGAAACCACCTGGGCGGCAATGGGAATATCGTCCCCTTTCAGTCCGTCGGGATACCCTTTCCCGTCGTAACGCTCATGATGCCAACGACAAATCTGGTACGCAATCTTCACCAACGATTCATCCTTATGAAAGGGTATGTTGTCCAGCATTTTGGCGCCCTCTACCGTATGCCTTTTCATAATTTCGAATTCTTCGGGCGTAAATTTGCCCGGCTTATTGAGTACCTCGGACGGAATGGAAATTTTGCCGATATCGTGCAGCGCCGAAGCATTGCTTATCAGGCGAATATCTTTTTTCGTGACGGCATACTTATCGGTCTTTTTCAGCAGCTGCTCCAAAAGCATTTGCGTGATGGCGTGCACGTGCAACACGTGCAAACCGCTTTCGCCGTTGCGGAACTCGACAATATGCGAAAGAATCTCGATCATCAGACTGTTGTCTTTCTCTTTTTCGTAAATCTGATGCGACAACATTTCCGACATCTCTTTCTGCTTGACGGTCAACATGAAGTTGCTGGTCACGCGATGCTTGACGGTGCGCTCGTCAAACGGTCGGCTGATATAATCGATAGCGCCCAGATCGTAGGCGCGGTCTATATACGTTCCGCCCGTTTCCGCCGATATCATAATGACGGGAATGGTCTTGATCCACCCCTTCTGATTCATGGCGGCCAGCACTTCGAAGCCGTCCATGACGGGCATCACGATATCCAAAAGCATCAGCGAAATTTCCAGCTCATGATCGTGCAAAATCTCCAAAGCGTCGCGACCGTTTTCCGCCTCGAGAATCTCGAAGTTCTCCTCGAGCATATCGCACAGCAACGAACGGTTTAGCTCGGAGTCGTCCACAATTAAGATTTTCTTTTTCGACTTCTTATTCATTTCTTGCCGTCTCTTATTTCCGATACTATTTTTTTGAGCTTGCTCATGTCGATGGGTTTCGCCAGATGGGCGTTCATTCCCGAGTCGATGGCCGTTTTCACGTCGTCGTCGAACGCGTTTGCCGTCATGGCAATAATGGGGATTTTCTTTGCGTCGGGATGCTTGCAAGCGCGAATGGCGCGCGTCGCTTCGTATCCGTTCATTACGGGCATCTGCACGTCCATGAAGATGAAGTCGTACTGCCCCGGTTGCGAATTCTCGAATTTTTCCAACACCTGCTTGCCGTCGCTTGCAACGTCGCACGTCACATCTTCGATATCCAGCAATTCCAACAGAATTTCGGCATTGATCTCGTTATCTTCGGCGGCAAGCACTTTGAGTCCCGCCATGCTGTGTTCGTTGAGATCCACCGGCTTTTCTTCTTTTTTGCCCTCGTCGCAAAGTTGCGTGATCGCATTGCGGAAATTGGATACAAAGAACGGTTTGGGCAGGAAATAATCGATTCCCGCCACTTTCGCATCGTCTTCTATCTCGTCGAAACTGTACGACGTGAGCACCATAATGGGCACTTCCCGTCCCACCTTTTCGCGAATGTGTTTGGCCGTTTCCACGCCGTCCATTTCGGGCATTTTCCAATCGAGCAAGACCACGTTGTAGTCTTCGTCCGCATCGTGCGCTTTGGTAACCATTTCGATCGCTTCTTTGCCGCCCAGCGCATAACTCACTTCCACGCCGGTATCTTCCATAAGTTCGCGCACGTCGATACAAATGTCTTCTTCATCGTCTACCACCAAGATATGCGTCACATTGTGATGCTTCCAAAAATTCTCGTCGGGAGCCGATTTGTTGGAAACGGCCAATTCGATTTCCACCGTAAAGGCGCTTCCCTTGTTCAGTTCGCTCTCTACCGAGATGGTTCCGCCCATCAGATTGACGATGTTTTTGGTAATGGTCATCCCGAGGCCGGTACCCTGTATCTCTTTGGTACGCGCGGTATTCTCCCGGGAGAACGGATCGAAAATCGTCTTGACAAACTCTTCGCTCATACCGATGCCGTCGTCTTTCACCGTGATCCGCAAGTGTACGTGATTATTCACTTCTTTCTCCAGCGATTCTATCGACAGATCGATATGCCCGCCTTCCGGCGTGTATTTGACCGCGTTGGAGAGAAGATTCAAAAGAATCTGGTTAAGACGCAGTTTGTCGCAAAGAACGACCTCCGGCAATTTTCCTTTGGTATGCACGTCGAAATGTTGCCGTTTGCCTTTGGTCTGCGCCGCCATCATCGAATACAGTTCTTCGAGGAATTCGGAGAAATTGAACTCTTCTATACTCAGCGAGGTCTTGCCGCTTTCGATCTTGCTCATATCGAGCACGTCGTTGATAAGGCTCAGTAAGTGCTGTCCGGAGAACGCTATTTTGCGTATGTACTCGCGCACTTTGTCCGGCTTTTCCGCATCTTTGGCCAACAGCGTGGAATACCCCAAAATCGCATTCATCGGCGTACGGATATCGTGCGACATGTTGGAAAGGAAATTGCTCTTGGCTTCGTTGGCCGATTTGGCGATACGGAAAGCGTCTTCGAGACCGGCATTCATTTTCCGCTCTCTCGTACGGTCGGAGAACATCATGATACAACTGTCTTTTCCGTTGTATTCGGAATGATACAGCGTCAGCTTAAACCAGAATTTCTCCTCGGTCTGCGCATTCTGCATTTCCAATTCCGTTTCCCACGTCTGTCCGATCGGTAAACCTTTCAGTCCCTCGGAAGTAAACGGCGCGTGCGTACTCACCGCCGCATTCAAGAGCACATGTACGTTGTTTTTGATCTGCTCCGCATCCAATCCGAGCACCCGCGTCACGTTTGCGCTGACGTATTCCGCCGCAAACGTATCGGGCGAAAACAGTGCGAAAATATCATTGGTATTCAGCGTCAGTAAGTCGAACAGATTCTCCCGCGACTTGACTTGGAGTTCTTTTTCCCGCATTTGCCGACGCTGAATATAGATCAATACCCATATGACGATGACGGCAATCAACACGAACACGCCCGCCATCACGCAAATGGTAAGCGTACGAAAATCGTTCATGCTCTCGTTGACGACGGACAACGGCACAATGCCGGAAAGCATCCAGTCCCCGTATCCGATCGGAATATACGTAATGTAATATTCTTTTCCGTCGATTCGCGCCGTCAACGTACCCGCTGCCTGTTTCCCGTCTTGACCGTTCCAATCGGCTTCGATCTCTTCAACGCTTTTGTGCGAAAGTTTACACGCACGGAGAAAATCGAAATAATTTTCTTCATCCATTTCGTCGTCTTTTGACTGCAATAACACGATTCCGCTCGGCAAAACGATATGACAACGCCCATTACCGTCAAACGAATCGATGCGAAGCATACTCTGTATATCTTCGGCGCTGTAGGTGATGCCGATCGCGGTGTAATCGAACCCGTCATAAGTATTCGGCGTGATACGTTCGGCAAAAAGCATGAAACGGGACGGTCGGTCGTCTCCCGAATAATTGCAAACCACGCCGTTATCGCTCGACGTTGTATCGTCGAGCAACCCGTAAAGATTTCGCCGCGTATGCACCGAAAACATTTCGACGGAAACATACTCGTCGTTTTCGTTCTTTTGCGTCAGCGGTTTGCACCACACGATATGTTCGTCGTTTACGTCTTGACGCAAAAAATAGAATCCCGTAATATTGCTGTTTTGCGAATTTTGTTGCACTTCGATGAAGGAATGAAATTCATCGCGACGGTCGTTTTTCTCTTCTTCGGACGCATCGGAATTCAAAATATTCACCGAATTGTCGATATACTGTCTCCATCCGCGCATCAAAGTTTGTTTATTTTCGGTATTTTGGCGAAATCCCGTGGCAACCTGCGTATACACCTCGCGTAAGTGCTTGGAACTTTCCCGAAAAATATACAAATTTGTCAAAACCGTATACAACACGACGGCGATAATCACGATTACGGCACCGACAACGCCGGTAATAATTTCTCGCCATTTTTTCTTAAAAAAGTTTGCTTTTTCGACCATATTTTACCTCAGTACAAAAAAATGCCTTTTTCACCGTATACATATACCTTTATACATTCGTATTGTACCATAATTTTTTATGTTTGGCAAGACTTAAAAGACAAAATACGACGCATACCGCGACTTTTTCTCGCAACCGCTTGACGAAACGCTCGGCAAAGAATATAATTTAATGGAACCGTTCTGTATTTTCAATCTATAGACGAGGTGACCGATGAAAAATTATTATCGTATTCTCAATGTGGGACAAGATGCGACCGCGGAAGATATCAAACGCAGTTACCGTACGCTCGCAAAGCGCTATCACCCCGACGTAAACAAGGGGGACCGAGCCGCCACCCGTCGCTTCGACGATATTCACGAGGCGTATATGATTCTTTCCGATGCCGACGCCCGTGCCGCCTACGACGAAAAACTTACCAAGGCAACGACGACGCGCATTACCGCCAACGATCTCAACGACATCGACAGCATCATCGCACGCAGAACGCGCGAAAACGAAGCGCAGGTGGAGCAGATCCGCTTCCGCGCACAGGTGCAGGCACAAGCGCAGGCGCAAGTGCAAGCCCAAATCAAACAGCTCCGAGACCAAATCTACAAACAAGGGTACGAGCAAGGCAAAAAAGCCGGATACGCCTCGGCGGAAAAGGACATCATGCGTATCAACGACGACATGAAAAAACTTCTGGCCGACAACGAAAAATTCAAAAAACAGAACGCGACTTATGCCGGAGACTGGAGCGAGCTGGAGCAAGAACTTTTTGACCGCGACCGTGAGTTGGCACGCAAGAACGAACGTATCGAAGAGTTGGAAACGCAACTGAGCTGGATGCGCACCGCATCCGGCGGCAACGATGCGCTTTTCCGGCAATTGGATCTGACGCGCGGGCGCGCACAGGAATTACGCGAAAACGCGGTAGGCGGCGAAAGCGATTCCGATCCGCAAGTATCCCCTTCCCCCGCCGCGATGCTCGCCAGTCTGTCGCCCGAACAGCAGGACAAACGCAACCGCATGTGCGAACAAATCGACGCGCTCAATAAGCAACTCGACGCGCTTGCCACCGAACTGGAGCGTCTCAACGAAGAGAGCGAGCAGAAGCTGGAATTGGGCGAAACGCGACATTTTTTGACTTCGATGGAAAACCGCGCCGAAGCCTGGGCGCAAAAATCCGCCGCCGACCGTCGGTTGGCAAAGTCCACTCTGTACGGCACGTTGGGCGTACTCATTTGGGCTACCGACGAGGAAATCACTGACGAATACCAGAAACTCAAAGCGCTTTACGGCGGACAAAAAGACGCCGATTCCGTTGCGCGTTTGCAAAAAATCCAAAGCGCTTACGATATCCTTTCCAATCCGCAGAAGCGCAAGCGGTATAACGAATCCATCGGCTGCCCGCAAGAGCGCATCGAAACGGAACGCCGTCTTATCCGCGAAAACGAAGCGGCGCAGCAGCAATACCGCAGTCGCTTGGCGGGCAAAGAATTCTGGGGATACTTTGACGAATTGTCTTCGTTGGCACTTGCCGGCGACGCCGAATCGCAAAACGCATTGGGCGAACTTTACTACAAGGGGCAATCGGTAGAGCGTGACTTTACGCAAGCGGTATACTGGTTCCGCGAAGCCTTCGAACAAAAACACCCCGCCGCCATCTACAATCTGGGCACCTGTTATCTCAACGGCGAAGGCATCGGAAAAAACAAAAATATCGGCCTCGGGCTGATTCGTCAGGCGACCAACCTCGGTTACACCCCGCCCGAAAGCAAAGAATAAATACGCATCGGGATAACGCCGAAAAATCCGAGCGAAAACGGAAACGCTTCTCTTGCGCTTCCGTTTTTTTGTATACGCTCCCCTACGGCTTTGCCGACCCGCTTGCAACCCGCGCCGCAGTGAACGATTTGCGGAAAGGTTGCGTAGCGCGTTCTATCCGCCAAAAACGGCGAATATACTATCCCATACAATACCGCTTGGAATCAGGGAGAACAGTATGACAAAAATCAGTGACCTGTTGGGTAAACCTTTGCTATCGCTTGCGGACGCAAAGGTCGTTGGGTACGTGTCCAATGTGCGATTCGACCAAAAGCTTACGCGCGCCCGCATTGCAGAAATCACTTGCGACGACGACGACTTCCCCGAGCGTTCTTACGTACGCTTTTCCGATCTTCGCTGTGACGGAGACGCCGCCGTCATTAAATCGCTGTCGGTGTTCGTGACCGACAACGGCGCTACGGTTGCCTGCCCCATCAATCTGCCGTGCTATAACCAAAGCGGCAAAGATTTGGGACATATCCGCGACGTAGTTCTCGAAAAGAGCACCGTCGTACAGATCGTATGCGACAAAGCCAATTTCGTTCCCAAAGAATTGCTTTCACTCAGCGAAAGACTGTGTATCTGCAACGATACCGGAGCGCCCATCAAACTGGCGCGGCCGAAAGTTCCCAAACCCACTCCCAAAGCGTCCGCCGTACCCGTGGATCTGCACGCGTCCGTACAAACGCCCACGCCGCCGCAATCGGTCACCGTTACGCGCACGCCCGGCGATCCCGTTAAAGATTACAGTTTTCTGCTCGGCAAGCCGGTGCGCACCCCCGTCTTGGCAAGCGGACGGGTACTCATTGCCGCCGGAACGGTCGTATCGGAAAAAACGATAGAACTGGCAAGGCGGGCGGGAAAACTGGTTCAGTTGGCTTTGCGCGCTTACTGATCCCCGCCCCATCGTAAGTAACAAAAAAGTCTCTCCGAAGCTGCGGAGAGACTTTTTCATATTGTATTACCTATTTACTTGCGGTTCGCCGCACTCATTGCTTTAAGGAGCGAAGCAAGCGCTTCGTTGAGCTTGCGCTGTTGTTCGGGCGTTTTGTTCTCCGGCTTAGCGCGTTCCTTCTGCAACAAAAGCGCAACTTCTTTCATCGTGGAAAGCGACGCTCCCTCGCGGTTGATTTTTTCGATGCGGGCAATGACTTCGTCGGCCGAACTCGTTCCCACCGTTTCGGGTTGCGCCTTGGCTTGCGCAGCCGCTTGCGCTTGGGCTTTTGCCGCCGCTTGGGACTCGGCCTGCGCTTTGGCCGCCGCGGCCGCCTGCGCTTCGGCTTGCGCCTTGGCACGCGCCGCTTCCTGCTGTGCACGCGCTTGCGCCATTGCTTCGGCCCTCGCCTTTGCCTTAAAGTCCGCCTCGCTTTCCGCAGGCATCTCCATCGTTACCGTTTGCGCTTCCGACTCGGCAAAATCGGACGAAACAGGCGTTTCCTCCACCGGCTCGAACTGGATGCGTTCGGCTCCGAACGTATTGCTATATTGCACCGTTTGCGGTATTTCTTCCGCCACAGGCTCGTCGGGACGCACAAAAGGAATGTCCGTTTGCACTTCCTGCACGGGAGGCTCTTGCGCGGCTGCCGCGCCGCCGCCCTGCATACACCCGTCGAGTGCGTTGATATATTTTTCGTAAACTTTCACACCGCCGTTACGGATCGCCGACGAGACCAATCCCGCCGCCAAACGAAGCAACATGGTGACTACCGTCACGATAGCGGGTGTGAGATAGAGCGCATACACCGCTTCTTCCGCGCCGGATACTTTCGCATACGGAACGACGAAAAACGACAACAGGATCGAAAGAATTCCCGCCGCCATTACCGCACCCGGGAAATGCGCCGCCATGCTTGCGCCGAACGGAGAATACACGCAGGCGTCTACCGTAATGACGTCGCTCGGCTTGGCGCCCGTCTTGCGCGCTTGCTTATACTGCTTGCGCACGCGCACCGGCATTTCTCTGGCCGTTGCCTGAAACAATTCGAACGAAGGATGTACGAGCGCTTTTTTCGCAACTTTTTTGAATTTCCCCAAATCCCCGCCCAAAGCCGCCACAAGGCCTACGATAAACGTAACGACGACAATTGCCAACGCTACGGCCATCCACACCAATGCGGGAAGTTTTCCGATAATATTACCTACTTTCTCAAACATAACGCATTCTCCCTAAAAGTATCGGTTCATAAGAAGTATATCTTATCCCATAGTATATCATACCCTGCCGAAAAATGCTATACTTTTCGCACAATTTTTTCGCAAAATTTCACAAAAAATCTTTTTCAGTCCGCAAGTCCGGTTTTTTCCGCAGGAACTTGCAGGAATTTTCCGCAGGAAAATCCGTAAATGTACGCGGCGCGCACCTCCCGCCCCAGAATCTTTTCCACCGCAGCGCGGTACCACGCCAACTGACGGACATAGGTAGGCCGACGCAGATACGCTTCTTTGCCCGTCTTGTAGTCTACGATTTCCACACTGCCGTCGGCATTTTCTACCAGCAGATCGACGATCCCCTGCACCAGCACGTCGTCGCACGGGCGCCCGTCCTCTTTGGCAAGCGGATCGACCTTTGCGGCAGGCGCGCACAATACGAACGAACGCTCCCGGTAAAACTTCCGCCCGCCGATAAATTCTTTGACCGCACGGAACGCCGTTTCGATTTCCTCTCTGCGGATCAGCGTAGCCTCGGCCGGAAAGAGAGCGCACAGTCGCGTCCACTCGTCTTTGCCGTCGAAATCCACCCACTGCATCCATTTATGATAGGCGCTGCCGCGCGCCGCCGCACGGTCGTCGCCCGCAGATTCGTCCTCTTCGCCCGTACGGGTGTGCGCAAAGACGTCGGTCGGCAGTTCCGATTCGTCGGTATGTATCACACCCGAAACCGACGCTTTGGTCATGCCGTGCCCATACGGATAAACCCGTCGGAAACTTTCTCCCAGCGCCTGCACCGTAAGCGCGTCCGCTTCCGCTCGGACTGCGGACAAAGGGGAAACGTCTTTGTCGGCCTCCGCCGGCACGTCTTCCGTCTCGCCGAAAATCCGCGCCGACGCACGAATAAACGGATACAGCCAATCAAGGTAACACACCGAATCGTCCGCCCCCCGATCGTCCGTTTCTCCGTCGTCGGTGGCGGAAGGCAGACGGGCATACAGGCTGAGACGCACCATTGCACGCGTCATGGCCACGTACAGAATACGCAGTTCTTCCGCTTTGAGGTCGCGGCGAAGCGCATCGGCGCACACGGCGTAACGCGGATTGACACGGACGGCGCGTTCCCGAAAATCGAAAGTGCGGAGCACAACGCCCTCTTCACTGTCGCAAAGTACGCGGGCGTAAGTATCGGAAAGATTGAACCGCCTGTGAAGATTGGGCAGAATCACAAAAGGAAACTCCAGCCCTTTGGAAGCGTGTATGGTCATAATACGCACCGCTCTTCCGCAATCCCGCACTTTGAGAGACGGTAATCCGGTACGCGAAACAAGCCGCAGATACGCATGCAACGTATCGTACTCGGTGAGCGCCGCCAGATGTTCGAGATAAGCGTCGAGCGCCGCCGCTTCCCGCTCCCCGCCCTCGGCGAGCGCCGCCGAAAAGCAATCGAAACGCGACGTGATTTCTCCCGCAAGCTCGGCCACCGTATGCGACTCCGACTTGCGGCGCAACGCCTCGATCTGCGACAGAAATTTCTCCACTTTCGGTTGCCGCGCGGCCGCCTCGGACACGCAATCGCAAAAAGCGCCTTCCTTGGTGCGGAGCGCCGACAGCTCTTCTGCGGTAAACGCGCCGAACATGGGCGACAGCATCACCGCCGCAAGATGCACGTCGTCGCGCGCATTGTCCAAAACGCGCAACATCGCTATCAGCACGGCCACCGAACGGAACGAATCGGCCGTCGTATCGGAAGAAACGAACGCAACGGGAAGCGAATGCGCCCGCAGTTTCCGCTCCAATGCGTCGGTAAACGCGCTGCGCCCCCGCACCAGCACCGCGATATCTTCCGGTGCGGCGGGACGGAATTTCGGCGCGCCGTTCTCTTCGCCGTCGGGCACTTTTCCGCTTTGCAGAATTCCGATGATCTCGTCCGTCACCGCATCGGTTTCCGCATCGAGACCGCGCCCCGTGCGTTCTCCCGCATCCGCGCGCACCGAATACACGCCGTGCGGCGGCTCCGCTTTTTCGTCGCGTACGTCGATAAGCGTCGAGCGCACCTCGGCGGGAAGAGCGCATCCCGCGTCGAATTTCGCCTGCGCGTAATCCACGCCGCCGAACGTATCGGTCATCATGCGGGAAAACACGTCGTTGACGAAATCGAGAATCTCGCCGCCGCTACGAAAATTGCGCGTCAGTTCGTAGGCGCGCCCTTCTCCCGTATTGGCTGCGTACCGCCTGAATTTTTCGATAAAATACCCGGGGCGACACATACGGAACCCGTAAATCGACTGCTTGATATCTCCCACGAAAAACATTTTGCAGGAAAACAACCGCAGGATTTCTTCCTGCAACGGATTGATATCCTGATACTCGTCCACAAACACGTAATCGTAGGCCGCCACAATATCTCCGCCGTGTTCGCCGCGGAGAACGGAAAGCGTGCAATGCTCCAGATCGGCATAATCGAGTTTTGCCCGCGCGCTTTTGGCGGCGGAATACCGCGCATTGAGTTTTTCCGCCAAATCGGCCAGCGCACGGCAAAAGACAAGGCTCGATTCGCACGCCGGCATCTCGTCGATGGCGACGCGGCGGACATGCAGTGCCGCATAGGCGCCTTTGAGCGCTTTGAACCGCTCATGCAAATCGATAAACTCCGACGTGTTGCGCAAAGCGGGCGCACGCGTAGCGCACACTTCCTGCCGCGCCATACAATTCATCAGCTCGCCCACCAGCGGGATTTCTTTCTCGAACCGCCGCGCCGCCATGTCCTGCGACAATTGCCGCGCCGCTTTTGCAAGCCGCGTCGCTTCGGCGGCGAGACCTTCTCGCAACAGCGCACGGTACTCGTCGGAAGTTTTTCGGGCAGAGCGACGGAGCCAACCTGCGGGATCGGGTTGCGCGGAAGCGTAATCGTACACCGACAAAATCGCTTCGGTCAAAGCGCGATGCGAACGCCGCCGCACAAAGGCGGTATACAATCCCGCAAACGCTTCGTCTCCCTGTGTTTTTTCCTCTTCGATGAGTTGCTCGGCCGCGTCGATTTTGAGCGCATACGCCTCTCCCTCTTCCAAAATGCCGAATTCGGGATCCACGTCGCAATCGAAAAACCACGCCTTCACGATATGCGCGCACCAGGCATGGAGCGTGGAAATATCGGCGCTCGGCAGAAAGCCGAGCTGACGGCGCAAATGCGGATTGTCGCGCGCTCTGAGACGCGCGGTCAGATTGTCCGCCAACTTGCGGCGCATATCCGCCGCCGCGGCATTGGTAAACGTACTCACCGCCATGCGGCGCAGATCGGCGCCTTCTTCCAGCAACGTACAGATCCGCTCGATCATGACGGCGGTCTTGCCGCTCCCCGCGCCCGCCGACACAATCAGATTCTCGCCGCGCGATTCGATCACACGGCGCTGTTGCTCTGTCCACTCCGTCACGTCCGCACCTCCTTTTGCATGCATTCCGCAAAGAATTCCTTGCGCACGCTGCGACGAATCCGGTCGTACTTTTTGCCGCCCAAAGCCGCGCATACCGCACGCATTTCGCAATAGGTGCATTCGCCGAAACTGCCGACGCGCAACGGAACGCTCTCGCAATATCCCGACAGCATTTCTTCCGCCCCCACGCGAAACACCGCTTCGGCATAATCGCACACCGCACGCAATTCTTCGCCCGTGACGGCACCGCCGCTACATCTGCGGTTGAGCGCAACGGCTTCGGGAGACGATTTTTTGGCGGAGACCGCTTTGACGACGCGACTGACGTGTTCGGGCGACGCCAATCCCCGATCCATTTCGTAGGCGTACTGCTCGTCGAAAATCCCCTGCAAACGGTAACTTGCCGCGTCTTGCGCAAACCCTGCGGAAAAAGGAAAATAGAACATACCCGCCGGCGCAAAGCCGTTGTGCGCCGCCACCTTCAGATAGACGGCAAGCTGTACCTTGCGGCCGTAATACACGTCGGCCAACGAAAAGTCCACGTATCCCGTCTTATAGTCGATAATCCTTGCCGCTTTGTTGCGGGTGCTGTCCAATCGGTCGATATATCCGTTGAGAGAAAGTCGCATATCGCCTACTTCGACGGGCAATCCTTCCCACTCCGCTTGGGGAAAGCCGAAACCCTTTTCGAAATACAGCGGCAAAAATTCCCCGTCCGCAATCTGTTCGGCCACGACGCCGGAAACGGTAGCGGCCTCTTCGGTCAGCTCGTGCAAAAAGCCTTCGCTCACCCCGCGCAAAATCTGCGGGTCGTCGGAAAGAATTTTCGCTATAAGCGCGCGTACCCGCTCGGGCGACGCGCCGTATTCGCCCCGCTCGCTGCATTCGCGGATATACAATTCGATCACTCGGTGCAGAAACGTGCCTACGTCCAACACCGAAACGCTTCCGTCGGGTCGCGGCGTAAGACGCAAGCCGTGCCGCAGAAAGCACCGCAACGGACAGGCGAAATACTCTTGCACCCGACTGACCGAAATCCCCCGCGCCGAATACAGTTTTCGGGCGGCGGGCACCACGGGAATACGCGCGCAAATCGGTTGCACCGCCGCTACGGCGTGCAATTCCGGCTCGAAACCGAACCCGCTCAGACCGGCGTCCTTTTCGCCCCGCCCGATGAGATACAACTCCCGCGCGGCCGCCTGCGTAGGGCACGCCCGCAAAAGCGCCGCTCGGTCGGCAGTCTGCGCACATCCCGCGCGCAGACGTTCTCCGATTTGCGCCAACTCGCTCCGCTCGGCGTCTTTACCGCCATGCAACACACGTCCCGAGGTGGCACCGATCAGTCGCCTGACAAGAGGAGAAGGCGCGCTATCGGTGCGGTAAGACAAAAAAAGTTTTTCGGCCGAACCGAGCACGCTCAGCAGTTCCGCTTCGGCGCGGGCATTGCGCGTTTCCACCTTCGGCTCCACCGTAATGCCGCGGGTTTTCAGCGCATCCAACTCCCGGTCGCCCAAAAGCCCGTCATCCCGCATGACGGCAGGAATTTCCCCCTCGTGAAACCCCAGTACGCACAGATACCGATATTTGCCGACGCGGAAAACGGGTACCTCGCCCACCGTAACGGTATCGCTCCGATTGGGCAATACCGAAACATTGCACAGCGCAAAACTCTCTTCGAGCGCCGCCGTCAGATCGGAGAATTTCGCGGGGCCGTCGAAAACTTCCCCCAACACCTCCACCGCCTCGGCAATCTTTTCGCGGGCATCGGGGATGGGACTGTCTACGCCCGCCGAAATCGTCGCTTCGTCGTGGGGAAACGCCGTCTCTACGGCGCGGCAAAAGTCCCGACCGCTCGCGATTTCCCGCCTGCGCACGGCGGCCGTAAGATCGGTCAGTCGCCGCCGCACGCGTTCGGCAACGGCAAGCGAGCCCTGCATTTCTTCCGCCGACGGCTCGATCGCGAAGGGAACGCGCATCGCCCCTTCGCACAATGCGCAGTAATTTATGTAATTTTCGAAAAGATCGGCGTCTTTTCGCTCCAGACCGGTATAAGGGTTTTTCGATAAGCGCACGTAAGCTTCGTTGGTTCCCGTATCGGCGGCCGCAAACAGATCGAGCACATACCGCGCCAACGGGTGCGACGAGAGCGAATACTTCCGATCGGTGAAAAACGGAATGTCGTACTCGCCGAAAATGCGTTGCAGACGGTTGATATCCGCCGCGGGCGCAATTACCGCCATCTCGCCGTACCGGACTCCCTGCCGTGCCGCATCGCGAATCCGCACGGCCGCCGCTTTCAGTTCATCGGCTTGCGAAGGCGCCGCATACTCCTCGATATCGGCCGAAAACACAGGTTTACACGAAGCGCGTATCACCAAAGCCTCGTTGCCCGCCGCCCGCGACAGGCCGCATACGGCGGAAACGATGCGACGTTGCAACGGCGTGAAATCGTCGAAACAGGCAAAATATACGTCGGTATTCGCAAAAAAATCGGTGCCTTGCGCCAACAGTTTGTCCAGGTAGAGCAGGCGCCCCGCCGCATCCACGTATTTGCCGCGGGTAATTTGCTCGTATTGTTCGTAGACAAGATGCAGGTCGTGCAGTTTGCGATCCAAAACGCTCGGATGCGCGCTGTCATACGTCAGGTCTTCGGCGTGCAGTCCGGCGGCGGCAAACTGGCAAAGATTGTCGTACACCGTTTCCCCGAAGCCGGGGTAGCGCACACTGCGCGCATAGCATCGAAGGGAGGCGACGTTTTCCGACAAAATCCGACGCACCGTCAATACGGCGCCCAGTCTGCCGAGCGGCCGTCCCTCTTGCGGTTTCCCCTCGTAGTCGGCAAGACGGAAGCACAGGCGGTTGAGCGTAAGCACCTCGGTATCGAAGGTACCCGTGCCGGCGCACACCAACCGTTCCGACGCGAAAGTATACTTGTCGGGCACAAAAAGCACGGCTTTGCGATCGAGTGGCGACCGCCCCGCTTTTTGCCACGCTTCCCGCCGCGCGCCGATGCGCGATACCGCCGCACGCAAAGCGTCGGCATACGTCGCAATCGGCTCCGAAAGGAGATATTCATCGAGAGAAGCGTCCCGTTTCACAAGATTTTTAGCTTCCATGCGTATATTGTAGCATGTTTTGAGTTGATAAATCAAGCGCAACGTGCTATACTATACTTGCAATAATTTAGGTAAACGGCGCAAAGGACAACCGAAACGCCGCTTGCCGAAGGAATGAAAATGAAGAAACGAATCATGTTTGCCGCTGTCGCTTTGGCGCTTGCGCTCACGGCAACGGGTTGTAGCGGAGGCGACGTAACCCCTTCGTTCGATGCGGAAAAACCGTGGCAACAGCCGGGCTACGAATACTGCGAATACGAAGTGCAGAAGATTTACGTGGGCGGAACCGAAGACGTTGTGGTGGCCGAAGGCACCTACACCAACGAAATCCGCACGACGGGCGATAATTCCACGGTAAAAAACACCTTCCGTCTCACCTACGGCACCGCACCCGAGACGGTTATCTTAACCGAAGCGGGGCAATACGGCGTGCACACGTCGCTGACCGATTCGTATGAAGCGGAAGCGACTTTCAAGCGGGACAGTCTGGTACCCGTCTCCGCCTCCAAAAATTTCAAGCTGGCGCAACGCCCTCTGTGCGACGACAGCAACGGGAATGTACTGCCGCTCGGCGAATCCGCCGAAAGCTATACGCTTCCCTCTCCCGTCAAGTACAGCGATCCCCGCAGTTACAGCTACACCGTAGACTATGCCGCCAACACGGCGCACTTCGTTACTACCGAAGGCACGACGACCAAAAACACGGAAAACGACGCAACCACCTACACCCGCAATTACGCGACGGTGGAAAAAGACTTCAATCTTTCCAACAACACCCGCTTCGACAACGAGCAATTGCATTATCTGGTGCGGGCGCTTTCCAACACCAAGAAAAAAGGCAGCGCTACTTTCTACCTTTCCAATATCTACGATTCCTACCTTACGGGCAGTTACAAGCGCTATACCATGAGCCTTTCCTGCGCCGACAAAACGACCGACTTCACACCGCAGATCGATCCCGAAAAGTTCGAGATGTCCGACGCCGAGGGAGAACTGACAAAAACGGAAGACGGATGGTACAACGTGCCGTGCGTACAAGCATCGGTATCCCTTTCCGCCGAACAGTCGGGCCCGCCCATCGCCTTGCTCGTGACCGATCCGAGCGTAACGGTGGCGCAGAAATCCCAGCCGGATATCAAGACAAACAAAGTCGTGGTACAGATTACCTACACGGAGTATTCCCCCCGCAATGCCAAGGTCGCCTACAAAACGGTCTACACCCTGCGCGATTACCGCACAACCTACGCATAAAAGATCCTACCGTACAAAGCATGAAAATACCGTCGCAGAAAACAGCGGCGGTATTTTTTGATACTCTTATTATCTTATTTCACGGAGAATTCGTAGCGGATCTCTTCGTGATACGGTCTGTCGGGCGAAAGGATCCCGCAATGCTCCGGCGACTGTATGATGCCGGCGGAGTTATACTGGCACTCGAAGCACGCCGCCAGAAACTTTTCGTCGGTCTTACCGAACCCCACGTCCATCCCTTCGATGGGCGCGCTGTCGGAGTAGAACACAACGCAGGGATACGTGGTGCCTACCGTAAGCTGTATTCCGCTGACGGCGGAGTGTACAATGCAGGCCGGCTCGGAAGGCGCCGCGGTATCGAGGAAAAAGACGTGGTCGTATCCGCCGGTATCCTTTTGCACCGCAGGCGTGTCGATATATTCACCGATGCGGTGCGGCGTACGGAAATCGAACGCGGGAAGGACGGGCACGGCGGATTGCACGATGAGCCGCTCGTTCATCTCCGCCACGCGCGAAGCGGCCAAATACAACGTTTGGTTGCGCACGTTCTCCCGCAAATCGCCGCCTACGTTCCAATACACATGATTGGTCAGGTTGAGCAGCGTAGCGGTATCGGCCGTGGCATCGAACAACAGACGGAATTCGTTTTTCTTTTCATATATGCGGTAAGTCACCGCCGCTTGCACCGTACCGAAATATCCCCCCTCGCCGTCGGGCGACGTGCGCGAAAAAACCACGTCGGAGTAGTCTGCGTTTTCCCGCACCGTCACCGCAAAATTCTGCGCATGAAAACCGGACGCCCCGCCGTGCAGATTATCGTGTCCGCAGTTGTTCTTCTCGAGATGCGCCGTTTTGTTTCCTATGGTAAAAGCGGCGTCGGGCGTGCGACCGGCCGTACGACCGATGGTTTTTCCGAAATATTTCTCCCGAAAAATTTTCTCGTCCGTCGGGCACAGCGTAACGCAACGCGTCACGCCCTCTTTGTCGGGAACGGATACGGAGCGAATGGAAGCGCCCAGCGAACAGAGTCGCAAACACAATCCCGTCCCGTTTTGTATATCGAGTTCGGTCAAGTCATTTTGCACAGTTTGTACTATCCGCATACGTCTCTCCTACTTCTTATGGTAACCGTCGGGGTTCTTCTTCTGCCAGTTCCACAGCGATGCGCACATATCGTCGATCCCGCGCTTTGCTTCCCAGCCGAGTTCTTTTTTCGCCTTGGCGGCATCGGCATAGCAAGCGGCGATGTCTCCCGCTCTGCGCGGCTTGATCCCATACGGAAGCGCATGCCCGCAAGCTTTTTCAAATGCGTGAATCACGTCCAGCACGCTGTATCCGATACCGGTACCGAGATTGTACGTATATACGCCTGCCGAAGAAATTTTGTCGATCGCCGCCACGTGCCCTTTGGCCAGGTCTACTACGTGAATATAGTCGCGTACGCCGGTGCCGTCGGGCGTATCGTAATCGTTGCCGAACACGTTGACTTCTTTGAGTTCGCCGATGGCAACTTTGGCAATATACGGCGTAAGATTGTTGGGGATTCCCTTGGGATCCTCGCCGATAAGCCCGCTCTCGTGGGCGCCTACCGGATTGAAATACCGCAGTAAGACCACCGTCCACTGCGCGTCGGCGGCAAACACGTCGCGCAACATGATTTCCTGAAAATATTTGGAAGTCCCGTACGGATTGGTCGTGCCGCCCGTACGACAGGTTTCGTCGAGGGGAAGACGCTCCGGCGTGCCGTACACGGTGGCCGACGACGAGAACACGATGCGTTTGCAACCGTGGTCGCGCATAGCTTCCAGCAGTACGATGGTACCGCAAAGATTGTTGTCGTAATATTCGATGGGTTTACTGCACGATTCCCCCACCGCTTTGAGTCCGGCAAAGTGAATCACCCAATCGATCTTCTTCTCCGAGAAGATGCGGTCAAGCAACGCCCGATCGCGGATATCCCCTTTGTATAGGGCAACGCGTTTGCCGGTGATCTTTTCCACCCGTGCCACGCTTTCCTCGCAAGCATTGCAAAAGTTATCGATGACGACGACTTCGTGCCCGTCCTCCAACAGTTCCACGCAGGTATGCGAACCGATGTATCCTGCGCCGCCCGTTACCAATATACGCATATTTTTTCCCTCCCGAAAATTTATTCGACCGTGATTATAATTTCTCTACCGTGATTCCGTCGCCGACGGCGGCGTCGTAGCAAGAAGCCCGATAGCCCGTCGCCGCGGCATATTTTTCGCACACGTATTTTTCAAAGTCTTCTACGGCGTCGGTGCGCACCACCGAAATGGTACAACCGCCGAACCCGCCGCCCGTCATACGCGACCCCGCGCAGGCAGGGTGACTCTGCGCGGCATGCGCCAGCGCGTCCAACTCTGCGCCCGTCACTTCGTACAGATCGCGTAACGACGCATGCGAAGCGTTGAGAATCTCGCCGAGCTTGGTCATATCGCCCGTTTTCATTGCCTTTTCCGCCGCCGTTACGCGGGCGCATTCTTCCACGACGTGCTTGACTCTGTCGTACACTTTGCCGTGCAACAGATGCGCGTGCTTTTCCAGTTGCGCCGCCGTAAGCTCCGCAAGGCAGGTGATCCCCGTGTGCGGCATCAAAAGCGCCAACGCTTCGTCGGTCTCGGCGCGCCGTTCGTTGTAACGGCTCTCCACAAGATTGTGCGGTTTATTGCAGTTGATAATCACAAAACTGTACGCGCCCATTTCCACCGGCACGTATTCGCATGCGAGCGTTTTGCAATCGAGAAGCATAGCATGATTTTTGCGCCCGCACGCCGAAGCGTACTGATCCATGATGCCGCAATTGACGCCGGCAAACTCGTGCTCCGCTTTCTGCGCCAGCAAGGCAATTTCCACGGGGTCGATCTTCTCGCCCGCCACCGCAGCCAACGCCGCAATCGTGGAAACTTCTATCGCCGCACTCGAACTCAGTCCGCTACCGAAGGGTACCGTGCAATCCTGCAACATATCGCACCCCACAAGCTTGTGTCCCGCCTGCAACCACGCAAGCGCACTGCCCGCCTGATAGTTGCCGTAGCGCAAGCTTCTGTACTGCTCGAGATCGCGTATATCCAGCGCAACGCTTTCGTTGAGCGTCGTCCAGCTAAGCCGAATTTCATTCGTGCCGTTGGGCCGGACGTATACGGTATTACACAACGAAAGCGCCGCGGGAAACACTTTTCCGCCGCAATAGTCGATGTGCTCGCCGATGATATTCACTCTGCCTGCCGCCGTAACTTTGTATGCATACTCTTTCCCGTTCATCTGCCTTTACCCCGTATAAAATGTATTTGTGCCTGTTTTGCCGGCCGCATGCTCCACGCGTCCGAATATGATTTCATTATATACGATTCGGACGGTAATTGCAACCGTTTGTACAAAATCCGAAAACGAAATGCGAATTTTTTCCATGTGTTTTTTAGCGCGCCCGCATCCCGGTGCCGCACTTTTTCCGCAATTGCGACGTTTTCGCGATTTTCTTTCTTTTTTCGACAATGCGAAAAATGCCTCTTTTTGCAAGTGTACGGACAACGGGAAAAAGCGGTGCTATACTGCGGATATGAAAAGGATTTTGGAAAAAAGACAGATACAGGTTATTCTGCTGCTTTCGGCAGTTCTCTTCATACTGGCGTGCGGGGTGGCCTACACGCTTTCCACCCGCGCGGTAGAGACAACGGGCGGAGGCGGCGAAGTGGAAAAGCCGCCCCATTCGCTCGTGCGCGACGCGCGCGTCAGCGCCAACGAACGCATCGAGTGGGAAACCAATTTCGGCGGAAGCGGCGACGAAACCCCCGTCTCCGTCTTTGAAAAAAACGATGAAATTTACATATTCGGCAATACCGACTCGAGCGATCTGGACTTTGCGGGAGCGGCCGCCGGCAAAACGCGGGGATACGGCGCGCGGCTATCAAGCGCGGGACGCACGCTTTCCTACACGGTGTTCGACTTCACGATCGCCAAAGTGCTTCCCACCGCCGCGGGCTTCGCCGTGGCGGGCAACGAAGGCTCGGTGGCGGGATTATACCTGCTGACCGATGCGCTGACGCTCGCCGAAAAAACGGCGATGCCCTCTTTGCACGTGCTAAGCGCCAGCAATCTGTACGTATACGACAACCGTTACTTTCTGTTCGCCGAATCGTACGACGAGCTCACCGGCGTCACTTCGCTTCTTCTGCACGTATACACGAGCGGACTTTCCCTCGAGCGGGAAAAGCTGTTTTCGCACAGCTACAGCTTGAAACTGCTCGATATGATGCCGTACGGCGACGGATATATTTTGGCGGCCGCCGCTACCTTCCAGGATTTGGGGCTTCTGACGATCGCCCGCTTCGGCACGCTTTCGCAACCGGCTTTCACCGACATAGACCTCGGCCACGCGTATACGCCCACGGCATTTATGCCGCTCGGCAGCGGGTTTGCCGCTATCTGCGACCGCGACGGCAACGCGGAACTTTTACTGCTGGGCGAAAATCTGGTCAAGACCGACGTGCGGTTTCTGACCGAAACGCCCAACGCCCACAGCAAAACGCTTTTTTATGCGGGTGCGCCGTACGCATACGACGGAGAAAAGCTCCTGCAACTGGGCGACGACGGCAGAATTGTGGGATCGATCGCGTTTGCCGTACGGCAAATTACCGACTTTTGCTCCAACGGCGTTGCGGCGTTTGTCGTAGGCGCCGACGCAAACGGCATACAGATCGCTTTTCTCGGCAAACAAAAAAGCGAGGTACTCTCGCTCTCCGTATCCGAAGCTTCCCATATGCTTTTGTGTGCGGGCGCCGACTCCCTGCTCCTTACCGCCGACACCCACGCGACCGGCGGCGACTGCGGCAACTGTTTCGGCGGAAGCGACGTGTGGGTAAGCAAACTCCGACTATAAAAACTTCGGCTTCTTCTCCTTCGGCGACTCGGTATGCTACGGTGGCTCCGAGTCGCTTTTTTCTATCTCTTGGGCGGCGCGGGCGGCTGCATCCGAAGCTTTTCTTCCGCGGCCAAATCGCGCAACACTTTGGTGCGCTTTTTCTCTTCCACCACCATGGGCGTACGCCAGGCAAACGGCAACAGGTCTTCGCAATCGCATACGAGTTTCGGCTTTTCTATGCTTTTGCGCAGTTCGCCGAGACGCGAGCGCACTCTCTTTCTCTCTTCCATAGCTCTACCTATACCCTATTTATCGCTTCAAAGCGAAAACTTATTCTTGTTTTTGTTCAGTATGAATTTCAGTTTGGGAATATCGTTTTTGGCCACACGCAACGGCGGCGTAGTCCCCCGCAACGACGAAAACGTGGATCTGTCGGAAGAAAGGATCACCTGTCCCCGCTCTTCGTCTATAATATAGTCATACACATGATACCAATCGAGATACCGCATTCCCGAATAAATGCCCCGATCCACCACCGCACTGCGACTGCGCGCCAGGGTGACCAAAAAGAATTCCACGCACAGCAAAAGTCCGAGCACAGCCCCCAGCACGGTATTGGACTGCCAACGCTTCATTTTGAAAGCCCGCGCCATGATATCGATCTCCGGTGCGGCCGGATCGATCATCTGCGTGATGGCGCAGAAAATAAAAAACGCCGTGCCGAAAATGAAAACATAATAATGCCACTTGAAATTCTTAAGCTCCACCAATGTGATGGAATTGTACAGCTTGACTTGCCGCCGAATCTGCTGTACCGTCATCATGATCAGTACCGCCCCCACCACCAAACATACCGCCCCCACCAAAACGGGCAGTACAAACGGCTTGATGGTGATAATGAACTTGTTGGCACAATACAACATCCGAGAATAGTGTACCACATTTACACGCAATCGTCAACAAGCAATGCTTGATTTTCGATAGCAAAATCATGCTTTTGAAGTATCTCCACTTTCTACTCCCAACAAATAGTCAGTTGATACTTCATAATATGCCGCTAATTTTTTAATATAAGATGCCTTAGGTTCATTTTTATCCAATTCCCAAAATGAAACTGCACTTTTGTTTACACCAATTGCCTCTGCTACTTCCGTAAGTGTCTTGTTCTTTTCAAGGCGAAGTGCTCGTAATTTCTCACCTAAAGTCTTCATATTTGCATTTTACTAAATTTCTAGAAAAATGTCTTGACTTTCTAGAAATTTAGAATTATAATTGTTATATTCTAAAAAACTAGAAAGGATAAGCGCTACAATGACAGAAGAAGAAATACAACGGCAGATAAAGATATCCAAAGCGGTTTTTCAACGGCGCATCAAAGAATTGCGTACCGAGAGAAACCTGTCGCAAAAACAAGCGGCACAATTATTGCAAATCCCCCTCTCCACTTACCGCAAATGGGAAAAAGGAACCGCTTTTCCGTATACCAACCAAATCGTTACGATTGCGCGTACGTACCGCGTCACCGCAAAATTTTTGGTCGGAATATAAAATGCGGCTATCCTGTATAAAGCAGTACAAAAAAAAGGAAGGCGCATATACCTTCCTTTTTTTCATTCTCTATTTGAAATATCCCACGCCGCTCTCGAAAAGGTGCATGTCCGCCTCTCCGGGGACGTTTTTCATAAGGTGCGCGCCGATACGCTCGCTATGCCCCATCTTGCCGTACACTCTGCCGTCGCGGCTTGTAATACCTTCGATTGCCATGACCGATCCGTTGGGATTGAAGGGGCCGACCATCATAGCGTTGCCCGCCTCGTCGCAATATTGCGTGGCGATTTGCCCGTAGGCGATCAGCTCGCGCACTTTGTCTTCGGGCGCGATGAACTTGCCTTCGCCGTGACTGACGGCTACCTTGTATACCTCGCCGGGTTTGCATGCGGAGAGCCAGGGCGAAAGATTGCTGGCCACACGCACGTTGACTACGGTGGAAACGTGACGCGCGATGTTATTGAAGGTCAACGTGGGCGCATTGCTTGTCAGTTCGCATACTTTGCCGTCGGGCAGGAGTCCCAGTTTTACAAGGGCTTGGAAGCCGTTGCAGATGCCGAGCACAAGTCCGTCGCGCTTATACAGCAAGCCGTCGATAGCGTCGGCAATCTTTCCGGCGCGGAATGCCGTTGCGATAAATTTGCCGCTTCCGTCCGGTTCGTCGCCGCCCGAAAAGCCGCCGGGAAAAGCGAGGATCTGGCACTTACCGATGCACTTGGCCACTTCGTCCAAAGATTCGGAAAGTTCCTCGGGGGTGCGGTTGCGAATCACGCGGATGACGGGTTCGGCGCCCGCCAGCAAAAAGCGTTTGGCGGTATCGAACTCGCAATTGGTGCCGGGGAATACGGGAATGAACACCTGCACCTTTTTCTTGGATTTGGCGCTCTTGACGGCAATGCCGCCCGTATAAAGCACGTTTTCCGCTTTGCCGGTCGCCGGTGCGGTAACGGGATACACGGGATTCAGTTTTCCCAAGAAAGCATCTGCGGCAAAATCCACCGATACGGGAGCCGAGTCGGCGAACGTAATCTTGCCGTCGCTCGTGGTCTCGCCGATATATTCGGGATCGTATCCCACAAAGTCGTCGGGCGACGAGAGCGCCACCAAGATATCGCCGAGATACGGGCGGAACAGATTGCGCGTGTCCCGATAGGCAAAGGTAAATCCGAGTTTGTTGCCGAGCGCGCTCTTGACGACGGCCGCCGCCGCGCCGCCCGCTTCCGTCACCGTCGCATACTTGATTCTGCCGCGGGCGATTTCACCCGACAAAAGCTTGAGAAGCTCTACGGCATAGTCGTAATCGGGCATACCGTGCGCGTCGGTTTTCAGCTTGAGACGGTAGACCTTTTCCCCGCCCTTCAAGACGTTGTCGATCACGTTACCGCTCTTCGTCACGCCCAGCGCAAACGAGATGAGCGTGGGCGGCACGTCGATTTTTTCGAAACTACCGCTCATGGAGTCCTTGCCGCCGATGGCGCCCAGTCCCAACCCGAGCTGTGCGGACAGCGCGCCGAGCAACGCCGAAGCGGGTTTGCCCCACCGTGCGGGATCGGTGCCCATGCGCTCGAAAAATTCCTGCAAAGTAAGGCGGATACTGCCGAGCGGCGCTCCCGCGCACACCACTTTGACGACGCTGAGAAGCACC